>CAZLBQ010000567.1:0-3970 GCA_964557745.1 uncultured Anaerolineales bacterium | reverse complement strand
GTAGAGCGCGCCCTCGAACAGGAAAATCTGGACGAGGTGGCCGCGCTGGGTGCCCAGGGCGCGGGCCATGCCCAGTTCGCCGCGCCGCTCGGCGGCCAGCAGGGTAAAGATGAGGAAGACGAGCATGATGCCCGTAGCGATGGAGAACAGGCCCAGGACGAGGAAGGTCGAGGTGAGGGCCGAGGCGAAGCCGTTGGCGATGTCAAGGCTAAGCTGCTTGAGTTCGACCACCGTCAGGCGGTTGAGGTTGATGAGGTCCTGGGCGAACTGGCGCGCGGTGCCGGGGGCCAGGTTGAACAGGGCTGGCCGGAGCAAGCCCAGCACCTGGGGATCGCCGATGAGCGTCTTGAAGTCGTCGGTCACGGCGGGCTGCTCGAGGGACTGGATAAGGGCCTGGAGGCGGGGGCGGACGGGGGGCGGCTGGCTGCCCAGGCTGTCGCGCAGGCCATGGCGGACGGCGTCAGTCGCCAGTAGGGTGAAGATGTCGCGGGCGGCCCCATCATCGACAAAGGCGCCACGCAGGCGGCGGGCCACGTCCCCGCTGTAGCGCAGGCTGTCGGTCCCGCCCTGGTTGACGATGAGGACCTGGTTGACCCGGCCCTGCGCGCCCTCGACGGTCTGCCACCACGGGAGGGCCACGAAGGCGGTGGCCTGCGTGCCGCCCAGCGCGCCATTGGCGGCAACGGCGCGCACTCTGGCAGGAACCTCCTGGCGGCCGCGATAGAGGACCAGGTCGTCGCCCGGCTGGGCCAGCAGGGCGTTAGCGGCGGCCTCGTTGAGGAAGACGTCGCCGGGCTGCAAATCGTCAATGGTCAATTGACAATTGTCAGGGCCATTATTTGACGATTGACAATTGACCATTGTCAATTCGCCAAAGGCGGCCGGCGTGTTGGGGGGGAGGGCGAGGAGGTTGACGCCGGCGCTGGCGACTTGCTGCGTCGTGTTGGCGATGGTGGGCTGGCGGATGATGGCGCCGACGACGCCCGCGACGCCGGGGGTATCCTGGAGGAGCCGCCGCACGTCGGCGACGGCGGCAGCGTCGAAGTCATCGCCCGCGACGAGGGGGATGCGCCCGTCGGCCAGGCCCTGGAAGTCGCTCTGGGTGAAGCGGCGCGTGCCCTGGCGGTAGGAGACGACAACTTCGTCGACGCCGCCCAGCGAGCCGGTGACGAGGGAGCGCAGCGTGTAGCCCAGGGCGTCGCCGGTGGTGAACGAGGCGGCGACGATGGTCGTGCTGAGGGCGAGGCCGACGACAATCAGGACGGAGCGGGCGCGGCGGCGCGGGATGTGGCGCACGCCGAGCTTGACCAGGACCGGGTTGCGGAGGGCCAGCAGGAGCGTGGTCAGAGCCGCGGCGGCGGTGAGGCCGGCCAGGACGGCGGCAATGACCGAGGTCGGGACGCCAAATAGACTAGCCACGGGCGCTCCCGACCAGGCCGCCGGGGCGGGGCGACTCGGGCGTTGGGGGCAGGGCGGGCGCCAGGGCGGACCGCGTCGGGGTGAGGATCTCTTCCTCGGTAACGCGGCCGTCGCGCATGTGGACGATGCGGTCGGCGCGCTCGGCGACGGCGCGGCTGTGGGTGACGAGGACGACGGTCTGGCCGCCGCTGCGGTTGAGATCGGCCAGGAGGTCCATGACGTCGTCGGAGGCGGCCGAGTCGAGGTTGCCGGTCGGCTCGTCGCCCCAGATGATGGTCGGGCGGGTGACGAGGGCGCGGGCGACGGCGACGCGCTGCTGCTGGCCGCCACTGAGCTGGGCCGGAGCATGGCGGGCGCGGTCGGCCAGGCCCACGTCGCCCAGGGCGGCCAGGGCCCGCTGGCGGGCCTCGCGCGGGGCGACGCCGCCGACCAGCAGGGGCAGCTCGACGTTCTCGACGGCGTTGAGAACGGGCAGCAGGTTGTAGGCCTGGAAGATGAAGCCCATGTGGCGGGCGCGGTAGGCGGTGCGTTCCTTGTCGCTCATGGCGCTGAGGAGCGCGCCCTCGATGTGGATGGTCCCGCCATCGGGGGCATCCAAGCCGGCCAGGCAGTTGAGCAGCGTCGTCTTGCCGCAGCCGCTCGGCCCCATGAGGGCCACCATCTCGCCACGACGGACGCTGAAATCGACGCCGCGCAGGGCGTCGATGACAACCTCACCTACATGATACTTACGAGTCAAGCCACGGGCAGTCACAATAAACGGGTCCACACACGCTCCTGACAAGGCCCTCACCGCTGAAGGCGCAGAGGGCACAGAGGGTCAATTGGCAGACAAGTCGGTTATGACTCTGGCAGGCCGCCACTGCTCATGAGGGCCTGGTAGAAGAGGTCGGCCAGGCGCTGGTAGCCTGCCGCGCTGGGGTGGAAGCCGTCGGCGCTGATGTACTCGGGGTGGTTGGCCAGTTCGGTCCACTGGCTGTAGAGGTCGACGAGGACAACGCCATGCTTGTCGGCCTGGCGGGCGATGGCCGCATTCCAGCGGGCGACCTCGGCGGCGATGCGGTCGGGCGGGATATTGACCCCGCCGTAGACCGGGACGCGCTCCAGGGCGGGCACATTGGCCATCAGGACGCGGCGCGGGCGGGCCGCGGCGAGCTGGGTCAGCAGGCGGTCCAGGTCAGCCTCGTACTGATCGACGGGGACGCGGGCGTTGAAGTCGTTGACGGCGAGCCAGACGGTGACGAGATCGGGTTGGGCGTCGAGGGCGACGGGGAGTTCCTGGACAAGGGCCTCGCGGAGCTTGAAGCCGCTGACGCCGAGGTTGACGAGGCGCGTGCCCGGTGGGAGACGGCGGTGGAGTTGGGGCACCCAGCCGTCCTGGGCGGGGTTGGGCGCGCCGACGCCCACACTGTCCGACGCGCCGAGGGCGACGTAGACCAGGGGGCGGGTCGTATCGCGGCGGGCCGCGCAGCCGACTAACAACAGGAGACCCACAAGCAGACTAACGATAGACAGGTGTTTGAGCATAGAGCAATTATAAACACCGGCGGGGTTTTCGGGAAAAGCGCGGCGGGCGTCACGAGGACGCCCGCCTGCTTGCTATCTATGGAAGGGAAGGAGGGGGGGGAACTCTACACAGGGAGCGGCGGCGCCGGCGTGCGCCGCCGCTCGCGACCTCAGGTTAGCGCCAGACCCAGTAGCCGTTGACCCAGACCCAGTGGCCGGGTACCCAGACGCGCTGCGGCTGGTAGTAGTAGTACGGGTTGTAGTAGCTGTAGTAGCCGTACGGCGGGATGGCCAGACACTGGCCGGCCCGAACGTAGTTCGGGTTGCCAATCCCGTTGTACGACGCCAGGGCCTGCCAGGACACGCCGTAGCGATAGGCGATGCCCGACAGGGTCTCGCCGTGGCGCACGACGTAGCCATAGCACCAATCTTCGGGCTGATCGGCGGGCGCGGCCATGGTGACCGACGCGCCGGCGAGCAGCAGGGTGACGACCAGCGCGACAGCCAACACGAGCCGGCGTCCCCACAGTTTCTGAAGCATCGAGAACCTCCCTTCCTGGCCCGCAGTGCGGGTGTCGAACACTCCCCTACCTTCCGCAGCCACCGAACGCCAAAACGAGCGGTCCACAGTTTGCCCCTCACAACTGCGGCCGCTCGTCCCTTTCCCCACTGAGTACAACGAGGGAGGGGCCGCAAATGTTATGCCAATTGTTTCACCGAATTATCTCAATCTGCTGCGGGTCACGCACGATGATCTCCGGCGCGCCCTGATACATCTCGACCGTCCCGGTCACGCGCACTTTCTGGCGGTCAAACATGGTCTCGGGCGGACGCGGGAAGAGCGCCGCCTCGCGGGGGAAGATGACGATCTTGAGATCGGTGGTGAAGTTACGGCTGAAGTTGAGATAGGTAACCTTGCCCGTGTTGCGCGTGCTGACGATCTCGCCCTCGACGGCTACGAGTTGGCCGGGCCAGCGGGCGGCCTGCTGTCAGGGAAGGAGACGCGGCACTGCAGCGGGCGCGGCGGTGGGGGGCAGCGGGCCGG
>CAZLBQ010000566.1:0-3982 GCA_964557745.1 uncultured Anaerolineales bacterium | reverse complement strand
TTGCCGTCCTGGCCGGCGAGGCACTGTGGGGCGTACTGGGCGCGCTGTTGGCCGTCCCTGTCGCCGCCGCCGTCAAAGTTGTCTTCGACTATGTCCAACCCGCTCGCGCCGCGCCGCCCCCGACGGTCGTGGCGTCCGCGCCGTCCCCGCCCATCGCTCACTCACCCCCATCGGAAGCGCGCTAAACCTCGCCGCCTGGCGCGCCGACTCATCATGGAGAAGCCATGCCGCTGCCCATCATCGACACCGACATCCATCCCATTGTCGACCCGGCCCGCGTGCCCGACTTCCTGCCCGAACCCTGGCGCTCGCGCTACCGTATGGGCAATGAGGGTCCAGGCACGCTCGGCTACTGGAACCCCAACGGCGTGCGCCGCTCCGACGCCATCGCCCCCGACGGCACGCCCATCGCCAACGACCCGCATCACCTGGCGCGGCTGTTCTTCGACGTCTATGGTCTGGAGTACGGCATCCTCAACGAGGAGCACCAGCGCGTCGGTCTGTCGCCCGAACCCGACTACGCCGCCGCCCTGGTGTCCGCCATCAACGATGTCATCGTCAACGACTGGCTGACCGTCGACCCGCGTTTCCGCGCGGCGCTGCTCGTCTCGCCCGCCGACCCGCAGTTAGCCGTGCGCGAAATCCACCGCCTGGGCGACCATCCCGGCATCGTCCAGGTGCTCATGCCCAGCGGGGCGCCGATGCCTTACGGCCAGCGCTTCTATCACCCCATCTACGAGGCGGCCGTGGCGCACAACCTGCCCGTCGCGCTGCACCCTGGCTCCGAAGGCGTCGGTATCGCCGGCGCCCCGACGGCGGCCGGCTACCCCACGAGTTACCTGGAGTGGCACACCGACCTGGTGGGCAGCTACATCGCCCATCTCGTCTCGATGGTGGCCGAGGGTGTCTTCCAGAAGTTCCCAGGCTTGAAGTTCATCCTCATCGAAGGCGGCGTCTCCTGGCTGCCGCCGCTGCTGTGGCGCTTCGACAAGAACTGGAAGGCCCTGCGCCAGACGACGCCCTGGCTGACGCGCCCGCCCAGCCAGATCGTCCACGAGCATGTCCTCTTGACCACCCAGCCCATCGAGGAGCCGGACAGCCGCGTCCACTTCCAGCAGATGATGGACATGCTGCCCGCCGACAAAATGATTATGTTCTCCAGCGACTATCCCCACTGGGACGGCGACACGCCCGACTTTGTCGGGGCGGCCTTCGCGCCCGCCCTGCGCCCGCGCATTCTCGCCGAGACGGCGCGCGAACTCTACCGCCTACCGGAGGCCGCCCATGCCTCAACCTGAGCGGACGCGGCGGCGCTACGCCGTAGCGAAGGTGGACGAGCTTCCGCCGGGCGGGCGCAAGCTCGTCGAGATTGACGGGAAATCGGTGGGCGTGTTCAACGTCAAGGGGCAATTCGTAGCTGTGCTCAATGTCTGCCCGCACGAGTTGGCCCCCGTCTGCCTGGGGCGCGTGGGCGGGACGACGCTGCCCTCCGCCCCCGGCGAGTACACCTGGGGGCGCGAGGGCGAGATTCTGGCCTGTCCCTGGCATGGCTGGGAGTTCGACCTGCTCAGCGGCGAGTGCCTGACCGACAAGCGCCGGCTGCGCCGCTACCCGGTCTACGTCGAGGACGCGCTGGTGTACGTGGAAGTGTGAGACACAGGGGCTTGTGTTCCTCAGTCACAGCAGGCGTTCGACAATGACCACGTCGCGCCAGACGCCGTCGAGTTGGGCGTGACGCTGGTAGACGCCCACCTCGCGGAAGCCTACCGAGCGCAGCAGGCCCAGGCTGGCCGTGTTCTCCGGGAAGACGCGGGAGACGAGCTTCCAGAAGCCCGCCGCCCGCGCCGCCTCGATGAGCGCCAGCATCGCCACCCGTCCGACGCCCCTCCCCCGCCCCTCCCGCGCCACGTACACCGAGAACTCGGCGATACCCGCGTAGCACTCGCGGGGCCGGTACGTCGAGGTCGCGGCGAAGCCCACCACCGCGCCATCGTCCTCGACGACGACAATGGGGTGGCGGCCGTCGAACCAGGCGCGCACGTCGTCTGCTGAACGCAAGCGCGTCTCGAAGGTGGCGACGCGGTCTTCGATGCCCTGGTTGTAGATGTGAGCGATGGCCGAGGCGTCGGCCAGCGTGGCGGGACGGGCGAGCATCAGGAGCCTCCTGTGCAAGGCTCATACATAGAGCTATAGCCGCATGACAAGGCGACAGGCCGCTACGTCTTGTAGCGGCCTGTCGCTCGACTATCGCTACTCCGGCGGGAGGTTCGGCAGCTCGATCACCGGGCGGACCTCGACCGTGCCCCAGCGCGCCCCCGGAATGCGGCCGGCGATGGCAATGGCCTCGTCCAGGTGGGCGGCCTCGATCATGAAGAAGCCGCCCAGTTGCTCACGCGTCTCCGCAAAGGGGCCGTCCGTCACAAGGCGCTTGCCCTCCCGAACCCGCACGCTGGTGGCGGCGGCCGTCGGGTGCAGCGGGGCCGTCGCCAGGAAGTGGCCCTCGGTTGCTAGATCGTGAGCGAGCTGTGTCGACTCGTGGTAGCACGCCTCCCGCTCCGTGTCATTGAGCGCCTGCTCGTCGCCGTAGATGAGTAGCATGTAGCGCATAATGTCATATCTCTCTTCTGACCCGGCTAGCCGCCCGCCATCGCCCCGATGATCAGGAATGGCTCCGCTCCCCTCGCCACCGCATCGGGCAGAAGAGCGTCGGGCGAGTCGTGCGACACGTCCTCTTCACAGGCGAAGAAGCGCACCAGGGGCCGGCGGCGCTGCGTGGTGACGTCGCGGATTGTCCCGCGCAGGACCGGATAGCGGGCCTCCAGGGCATCGAGGACGGCACGCTGGGTCACCGGCCCCTCGATCGCCAACTGCACCTCGCGCCCACAGCGCGCCAGGGTGTAGAGATGAGCCGGTAAGACGACGCGGATCATGGCAGGGTTTGCACCTCGACCGACATCACCGACGGCAGGTCGCGGACGATGCTCGTCCAGGTGTCGCCGCCGTCCGCCGAGGCGTAGACCTGGCCGCCCGTGGTGCCAAAGTATACCCCGCCTTCGTCGAGCGTGTCGACCGCCATCGCATCCCGCAGCACGTTGACGTAGCAATCCTGCTGCGGCAGCCCGTTGGTGAGGGCTTCCCACTCATTGCCGCCCGTGCGGCTGCGGTAGACGCGCAGCTTGCCTTCAGGCGGGTAGTGCTCGGAGTCGCTCTTGATGGGCACAACGTAGACCGTCTCCGGCTCGTGGGCGTGGATGGCGATGGGGAACCCGAAGTCGCTGGGCAGGTTGCCGCTGACTTCATGCCACATCTCACCGCCGTCGTCGCTGCGCATGACATCCCAGTGCTTCTGCATGAACAGCACGCCGGGCCGCGACGGGTGCATCGCCATGTTATGGACGCAGTGGCCGACGTCGGCGTCCGGGTCGGGCAGCTCCCAGGGGGAGCGCAGGCCGCGGTTGATGGGCCGCCAGGTCTGGCCGCCGTCGTCCGTGCGGAACGCGCCCGCCGCCGAGATGGCGACGAAGATGCGGTCGGGCTGGCCCGGGTCCAGGAGAATCGTGTGCAGGCACAGCCCACCCGCGCCCGGCTGCCAGAGGTGGCCCTTGGCGGCGCGCAGTCCGGCCAACTCCTGCCAACTCTTCCCGCCGTCGGTCGAGCGGAACAGCGCGGCATCGGCGACGCCCGCGTAGACGGTATCCGGATCGGTCAGCGAGGGTTCGAGATGCCAGACGCGGGCGAATTCCCACGGGTGTTGGGTGCCGTCGTACCACTGGTGGGTGCCGGGTACGCCCTCGTAGGCGAACTCGTTGCCCACCGCTTCCCATGTCTGGCCGCCGTCGTCGGAGCGCTGCATCAACTGACCGAACCAGCCGTTGGACTGGGACAGGTATAGCCGGTTGGGATCCACGGGCGATCCCTTGAGATGGTAGATTTCCCAGCCGGCGAAGTGCGGCCCGCTCACCTCCCACCGCTCGCGCTTGCC
>CAZLBQ010000565.1:0-3986 GCA_964557745.1 uncultured Anaerolineales bacterium | reverse complement strand
GCGACCAGAAGCCCAGCCCGCAGCAGTACGCCCAGATGCTCAAGACGGCCTACACGGCCATCAAGGCCGCCGACCCCGACGCTCTCGTCATCAGCGCGGGCATGTCGCCGACGGGTACCAACAACGAGCAGGCCATGCCCGACGACGTCTTCTTGGACCAGTTGTACCAGGCGATGGGGGGCAAGAGCGACGGCTACTTTGACCTGATGGGGGTGCACGCGGCAGGCTTCAAGGCGGCGCCCGAGGTCTCGCCCGCCGAGGCGGCGGCTGATAAGGCCAAGTATGGCGGCGAGCGCTTCTTCACCTTCCGCCGCGTCGAGGACCTGCGCAAGATCATGGAGAAGTACGGCGACACGAATAAGCAGGTCGCCGTCCTGGAGTTTGGCTGGACGTCGGACCAGATCCACCCGGACTATGCCTGGCACGCGGTGACTGAAGAGCAAAAGGCCGACTACTTGGTGCGGGCCTACCAGTACGCCAAGCAGAACTATCAGCCGTGGATGGGGGTCATGAGCCTCATCTACATCTGTGACCCGGACTGGAAGCCCGAGAACGAGCAGTACTGGTGGTGCATCACCAACCCCGATGGGACGCCCCGCCCGGCCTACAACGCCTTGAAGGCCATGCCCAAGTAAGGGGTTGCAGGTTACAAGTTGAAGGTTGCAGGTTATCGGGCTTCTCACCTGTAACCTGCAACCTTCAATTTTCAACCTTCAACTCACCGCGGGGCAGTGCACTTGCCGGGGTCGTCGCAGCGCCGTTCGAGCAGCGGCAGGAAGAGACGGTTGCTCGGCATCGGCGTGCCGGGCGTCGGCGTCAACGTTGGGAGCGGCGTGAACGAGGGCGGCGTCGGCGTCGACCCGGGCGTCTGGCAGATGCCGCTGATGAGGATAGGCATCTCGACGGGACCGTAGGACAGCGGTAGCGTGCTGGTCAGTGTCAGCGACCCGCCCTGGGCCAGTTCAGTACACGACGGGACGCGTCTCAGGCTGACCGTCACCGTTGACCATGAGGGACCGTCGACGGGAGCGCCGACGCTGACCCAGTCAGGCTGGCCCCCGACCGTCCAAGACGCCGCCAGGGTCGAGGTGTTGGTGATGGTCAGCGTCGCTCCGACCTGGGGCGGGAAGACCAGTTGGTTGGGGCGGATCGACCACCAGTGGCGTGTCGCCCGCACCGCCGCCACGGCGTTCACCAGCCCGTACCCGTAGACATCATCCCGGCCCGCGGCCCCCAGGTCGCGGGCCGTATTCTTCAAGATCGTTTCTACCTGACCCGGCCCCAGCGTTGGGTCGATGGACAGGACCAGCGCCGCTGCGCCGGCGACGAAGCCAGCGGCGTACAGCGTGCCCGGCGGTAGCGTCTGGTACGTGTGGGGCGTTACACCATCCTTATCCCAGAAAGTCGTCATAATGTTGTCGCCGGGCGCGGCGAGATCGACAAAGCCGCCTGTCGGCACGACCAACTGGCCCGAACTGCGGACCTGGAGGGCCAGGCCGTCGGTGAGGATGCCGGTCACGCCGATGACGCCGTCCAGGGCGGCCGGGTAAGGCGTGACATTGGCGGCGCCGGCGGCGCGCTCACCGACCGGCGCGACGACGACCAGATTGCGACCGCTCAGGACATTCTGGTTGCGCTCGATCGCCTGCTGGATGACGGACTTGTCGGTGTCGGACAGTGTGGTGAGGCTGAAGCCAAAGACAGCCACATTCGCGCCGTGCGCGGCAGCGTAGTCGAGGGCGTCACTGATGCGTCGCGCGGTCAGGATGGGAGCGACATTGACAGCGTTGGTGTCCTTGTGGCGGCTAATCACCCGGAGCGGCATGAGGCGTGTCCGCCACGTTACCCCGGCGATGCCAAGGCCGTTGTTCCCCGTGCCGCCAATAATGCCGGCCAGCGCCGTGCCGTAGTTATCCGTCAGGTCGCCGGCGGCAGGGGGCGCGTCTTCCAGGAAGTTGTACGGGCTTTCCCAGCGCTCGACCAGGTCCGGGTGGTCCAGGTCGAACCCGGAGTCGAGGACGGCGATGACCGCCTGAGCGCCTGTGGTCATGGTCCAGGCGTCGGTGGCGTGGATGCCGAAGCCGCCCGCCAAGCCCCACTGTTGCGCTAGATAGGGATCGTTGGGAAGGTTCGCGGCGGGAGGGGCAGGGCGTGGGGCGGCGGCCACGGACCAGACTGCGCCGAGACCGGCCAGGAGCGTGGCCAGGAGGGACCACAACAGGCGACGAGACATACACGGACTCCTAAGGGGAGAATGCATCAGGGCGCCAGTGGTGCAGGATAGGCGCGTGGGGTCTCTGGGGCCGGATAAGCTAGCGGCGACTTCGCGGCGGGGCGCGCGTTGGTCACCGGACGCGGCGGCTGATACTGGACCAGCGGCAGGAAGACGCGGTAGCGTGAGGGGGGGCAGGGGGGCAGGTAGGCGCGGACGAGGACCTTCTGAGCGGGGCCAGCTCGGTCCGCCATGGCGCTGGCGACTTCGATATACGCTGCCTTCGTGCCGCACTCGCCGGGTTGTGGGGGATCGATGGTGACTGATGCGACCGAGGGTGTCGTCCCCACGCCCGCGCCGCTGGCCGGCGGCGTGACGTGAATCCAGTCGGCGGTGGCTCGTGTCGTCCAGGTGCTGGCCCCCGTGCTCCTATTATTGAGCGACAGGTAGGGCTGCGTGTAGGCGCTGTCCTGCGCGTTCCATTCGAAGGGGAGGTCAGCGGGGGATACGCTGAGCAGGTGGGGGGTATGCTCGAGGGCCTGCCGCGCATTCACCAGCCCTGCGCCAAAGAACATGTCCGGCCCGCGCGGGTCGAGGTCGTCCGCCGACTGCTTCAGAATGTCGATGATCTCCCGCGGCGAGAGGGTCGGGTTGAACGAGCGGATGAGCAAGGCGACGCCGCTGGCGTGGGCGGCGGCGATGATCGTGCCGGTGCCCCGTCTGGCCCCAACCGGGTCCATCGCCATGGGCACCGTCGTCGCCACCCCAACGCCTGGCGCGGCGACCCCGACATACAGGCCGGTATTCGCATACGGCCAGGGCTTGAAGGCCTGGTCCATAGCGCTGACGCTGATGACGAGACGCTGATAGGCGGCCGGGTATTCGGTGGGGTTCCCCGCCTGTCCCTCGTCGCCGACCGGCGCGACGATGAGCGCGCCCTGGTCGTCGGCGTAGGAGAGGGCACGGTACATGGCCGTCGAGACGTTGAGGGTGCGGTGGTAGGTACTCACGTGGATAACACGCGCGCCCTTGTCGATGGCGTGACAGATGCCCGCAATGACGTGGGTCCAGTAGAATACATCCTCGCCCGTTGCCGGGTTGCGTCCGATGACCTTGATGGGGATGATGGTCGAGTTCCACGAGATGCCGGCGATGCCGGTCCCGTTGTTGGCCGTCGCGGCGATGATGCCAGCGACCATCGTCCCGCTGCCCGACTGGCTCACATCCTGCACGTCAGCGTTGTCGTCAAAGAAGTTCCAGGCGGCGTCGAGAAAGACCTGCCCGGCCAGGTCGGCATGGTCCAGGTCGATGCCGGTGTCGAGGACGGCAACGGTGGTGACGGCGTCGGCGGCGCCCGTCGTGTAGTCCCAGGCGTGAAAGGCCTGGATCATGGGCAGATTCCACTGCGCGCTGATGAACTCGTCGTCGGGGTCGACGTCGAGCGGCACAGCCCGGTGGTGGGGCTTCGCCAGCGGCTGGCTGGTGACGCGTGGGGCGGGGAGGGGATCATCGGTCTCGACACTAACGACGCCGGGCAGCGCCCGCAGCTTGGCCGCCGTCTTGTCGTCGTTGGCCGCGACGCTCACGACGGCCGCGTGGGCGCAGTCGAGCGTCTGTGTCACCTTCACGTGGGCGTCGGCCAGGCGGGCCTTGCCCTTCGCCAGGGGCAGCTCCGGCGCGAACGAGACGACCAGGAATCGGGGTAGCGCCGGCGGTGACTCGGGCGCGGCGGTTGCCCGCCCACTCAGGCCACACACCAGCGCCAGTGTCAGCA
>CAZLBQ010000564.1:0-3987 GCA_964557745.1 uncultured Anaerolineales bacterium | reverse complement strand
GAAGGGCCTCGCCCCGTCGCCGCTGAGCACGCGCTGCGCCTGGCGATTGAGGCCCACTATGCTGAGCTTCTGACCACCATTCGCGTCTACGTCTGGAAGTTCCACCTGACCTTTGACAAGAGCCAGGTGGACGAGTTGGCCCACGAGGTCCTGCAAGAGACTGTCGTGACGGCGCTGCGACGGGCGGACGTGTATGACCCGACACGGCCCGCCCTGGCCTGGCTCCGCGCAATTGCCCTCAACACAACACGTAGCGTGAAAAAGGCGCGGGAAAGCGACGCACGCCACGTGCTGGCCCTCGCGGATACGCCTCAGGTGCGCGCGACCGGGCGCCAAAGAGGAGAGATGTTGACCGAAGACGAGATGTACGACTTGCTGAGTGAGCCAACGAGCCTCACTGCATTGGGCCAGCCTGAGCTTGACGAATGGCTGGCGCTGGTGAAGCCCTCTGATGGCGAGGTGCTGCGTCTGGCCTTTCAGGAGGACTTGCGCGGCGAAGCCCTCGCGGCTGCCCTGGGCACGAGTGTTGGGTGCGCCTGGTCGCGCCTCAGCCGCGCCTTGACCCACCTGCGCCAGGCCTATACGGCAAGCCAGGCTGTGACTGGAGAGGGGATCTAGGATGCAGACATATCCAACACAGACCGAGCGCGCCCAACGCGAAAAGATGCTGCTGCGCTATATCCGCGCCCTGGATGAGGGCGACATGGACGGGGTTGCTTTGATTCTGGAGGCGGCTCTGGCCGACCCAGAACTGGACCGCCTGCTGACTGAGGTGGATCGCGGCCTGGCCGAGGAGGAGGGCCTCACGCCCCTGGCGGTCGATGCCCAACTTGTCCGCGACCTGGCCCGCAAGCACTTCCAGAGCGCCTTCGTCGAGGATGCGGCTGAGCCGCCGCTCACGGTCGGCGATGTGGCGGCCCGCCTCCAGGCTGACAACCGCGTGCCGTCGGCGGACCAGGCGGCCAACCGACGCTTGCTCCACAGCGCCGTCGTCGTGCCCGACTGGCTCACGGGCCGGCGCATCCGCGATCTGGCCAACGAGCTGGGGGTGACGGCCAGCGAGCGGTTCTGGCGTCTCTTCCGCGACACGGCGATTGCGCTGGGCATGGGGCGCAGCCAGAGCCAAGCATGGCTGGCGGCCGCCCGCGAGGAGCAGCGCCGCGCCGCGGAGGAGAGCACAGAGGCGTCTCGCCGGAACGAGGAGGACGTCGAATGACCACGCCGGAGATGGAAGCCGCTATCCAGCAGGTGTATACCCAGGCCGGGCTGGATCCGGCCTCCCTCACGCCGGGCATCGTCCCGTTGTACGACCTGATTCAGGCCTACCCGCTGCGCATGGACGAGATCCGTGGATTGACGTACGCCAGCGTGGCGCGATTCCTGGAGCGCGAGACGGGTAAGCCCATCGCCCTCCCTCGTCGTGACGACCAGGCGCTGGCAGGCTTCCTCCTGGCCCAGTACCCCTGGGGCTGGATTCTGGTGAAACAGGACGACCCCATCGCCCGACGCCGCTTCACGGCGGCCCACGAGCTTGGGCACTACGTCCTCCACTTCCTGCCCCACTTCGAGGATGGTGAGAAGGAGAGAGACCTTGGTTCTCTCCTTCTCGCTGAAGGCCTGAGTTATGGTGACGAGCGCGAGACTGACGCGGCCGAACCCTGGGGCGAACTGATGTATGCGCGTAGCTTGTCGCCAGGGAATTACGTTACTTATAGTGATGTGGCGCGCCGGGAGCGGGAGGCCAACCAGTTCGCGGCCTTGCTGCTGATGCCTGAAGCCGCGTGTCGGACCTTGGTCGAGCGCGAGAGCCAACGACTGGGAACACGCCGCGCGCCCCTCGCGCGACGCCTGGCGAGCGAGTTCCTGGTAAGCCAGGCGGCTATGCGATGGCGGCTGACGGACCTGGGACTACTCGAGGGCGGCGAGGTCGCGCCGTAGGCGCGGCCGGGGATGGGGAGCATGGGGCTTGAGTTCATCCAAACCTACAGCGGGCGGCGCCTGGCGCAATATACTCCGCAACCGGAGCTGGACGGGGAACCCAGCGACGACGACTACAGCCCCCTGGGCGAGAAGGTGGACCTCGACTACGAGCAGCCTCGTGAGGTCTGGACGCCCATTTCTGTCGTCGCCGATGATGGCTGGCAGCCCGCCATCTGGCCTGAACGCCCCCTTCGCTTCGTCGCCGGTAAGGACGTCGGCGAGACGGTGGCCTGGCTGCGCGCGCCAGGCGGCTACCCCGTCCCCATCCGCCTGTCCCTCATCGGCAGTGTCGTCATGCGCGTCGAGGACGGCGAGTGCCGGCGCGAGTTCGACGAAGTCGAGCGGGTCGTGACGATGGTGACGGACGTGTTTCCGTGGGAGGAAGTCGAGGGCTTTGCCGCTGACCTTCAAGCTCACGGCTGGCGGTTGCTGCCCGCCCGGCCCCCCGACGGCATCCCGTCCTTCGACTTCGAGAAAATGCGGAAAGCCGCGCAGAACCGCTCCAACGACGAGATGGGCTTGCTGGAGGAGTTGGCAGTGGGGCGCGACCCAGGTGTCGCAACGGTTGTGGATGGGCGGCTCGAGCCTCATGTCGGCGGCTTCGACTCGCTGCGCTCGCCCGTGTTCGGCGTTATCAAGACCCACCACAAGACCTACCTCCACGGCCTAGGCATGCAGATCCTCTACCAACTCGATGTCGGGCAACGAACGCCGGTCTTTGCCCTGGGCAATGAGAAGCTACCCGTCGTTTCCTGGTACATGCGCCTGTCGGGCGGGAGTGGTGGAACGCCGAATTGGGGGCTGGTGCGCGTTGAAGCGTCGTATCGCTGGTTCCAGGCGCGCGGCCAGGACTGGGACTTTGTCAACCGCCTCTCCCGCACGCTGTACGAGTATCGCTGCCGCCAGCACAGCTATGGGCGGGCCGCGGTCTCACTGCATCCGATTGTGCGGGCCGAGGAAAGCCTGGGGGCGCTGTTCGACCCCATCAACACCTTGATGCAGCGGTTCTATCGTCTCACGGGCTTGTAGAGCGGAGGAGGGGGAGAGATGGTAACGGAGCCATCGGTGAATGGCGCTCAGATGGATGGGCATGCGACAGACGATGATCACAGCGTCGGCGGCCAGATCATCGGCAAGGTCGCCTCGCCGCCCCAGCGCGAGGCGACGGCCGACCAGTTCCACTTCTGGGTCCAGCGCGGCCAGCTTGTCGAGCGGACGCAGATCATCCGCACCGAGAGCGAGATAGGGGGGAAGACGATTCAGTTCTTCGCCCTGGTGGACGAGGTCTACCGCCAGAGCCGCCGGCGCGACATCGGCGAGGAGTATGATGCCTTTGATGGGGATGTGACGTACACTCCCCAGTTTGGGGCCGAGGGTGTTACCTTTGCCACGGCCAGCATCCTGGCCACGATCCCCGCGGTACTGACCCCGCCCCTGGAGCACAGCGCCGTCTACCTGGGCGGCGAGCACGAGGCGAGCATGGCCTATGGGGCGGACGAGATCGGTCTTGATAACCGGCTCACGATTGGCCTCATCAAGAACGGCGCCGACGCCATCGCCGGGCCGGGCGTCATCGACCTCGACTATCTGCTCGGCGCCAACGGTGGCCACATGAATGTCAACGGCGTCGCCGGGCGCGGCACTAAGTCGAGCTTCCTGCTGTACGTCATTGACATGCTGCTGCGCCAGGCCCGCCAGCGCGCCCAAGCTCGGCCATCGGATCCGAACCCACTGCTGATCGTGCCCATCATCCTCAACGTCAAGGGCTACGACCTGTTCCACATTGACCAGCCGAGCGCCCGCTACCACTCTGACCAGCACCTGGCGGCCTGGCAGGCCCTGGGTGTTGCCGACCCGCAACCCTTCCGCCACGCGACGTTCTATGCGCCCCAGATGCCAGGCGGAGACATCGCCGTATCGACGGGCAGGACAGGCAACGTGACGCCGTACAGCTGGAGCCTATCGAACATCATCGAGGACGGCCTGCTGCTCTACCTGTTCGCCGAC
>CAZLBQ010000563.1:0-3990 GCA_964557745.1 uncultured Anaerolineales bacterium | reverse complement strand
GAACGGGGGCCGCCGGGTCGGGCGCGACGTGGAACACCCGTAACGGCGCGACGGCGTGGGCAAGCGGGGCCTTTAGCGCCACCGACTACCAGCCCGCCGTCCTGGGCACGTTCGCCCCGAAGACCAACAACGTCACGCTCTCGGTCAATGTCGCCAGCGCGGTCGACCAGTGGGTGAACCAGGGGACGACCAACAACGGCCTTGTCCTGCTGTCGACCGGTACCGACGGTGGCGACGCCCGCTACGCCAGCCGCGAGAACGGCACAGCGGCCAACCGCCCGTCCCTCAAGGTCACGTACCTGACGCCGACGGTCGGCGGCTGCTCCAGCCCGGTCGGCGGCACCGTCCTGACCTCCACGGCTGACACCTTCATCCAGAAGGGCAGCGCGACCCAGAACCAGGGGACGGCGAACACCATGTCGACCAACCCTGGCACCAACAACACGACGAACAACACCAAGTACAGCCTGGTGCAGTTCGACCTGGGTTCCATCCCACCCGGCGCGACCATCAACAGCGCGACGCTGCAATTGACGGTCACTACCAACCGCAGCAACCACGTCGACGACATCCGCCGCATGCTAACGCCGTGGACGGAGACGGGCGCGACGTGGAACACGCGCAACGGTACCACGTCCTGGGCGGGCGGCGGCGCGTTTAGCAGTTCGGACTACGGCACGACGTCGTGGGGTAGCATCACGCCCAGTTCCAACGGCGCCAAGACGTCTGACCTCACCAGCCTGGTCAACAACTGGATCAACAACGGCTATCCCAACAACGGCCTCGTCCTCGTGTCGACGGGCACGGACAACGGCGACGCCAAGTACTCGACCCGCGAGGAGACGACCGTCGCCGATCAGCCCAAGCTGATCGTCAACTGGACGCTGGCGCCTAACCCGGCGGGCCAGACATTCACCACCTTGACGGCGACCCCCTACCTCCAGGGCGGCTCCGGCCAGGTCGTCGTCACGATGCAGACCAAGGTCACGACGGGCAGCGCCAGCGTGACCCCGCCCGCGAGCCTGTTCGTCACGGCCTCGGGCGCGACGGCCACCCTGGCCTCCGGCCCGACGCCCGCCGGCCCTGTCACCGTGACGCCCGGCAGCCCGGGAACCTTCACCTACGTCTACAACGTCACGCCCGGCTCCGTCCCCGGCGAACTCACCTTCAGCGGCCAGCCCACGGCCCCCGGCACGCCCTTCGCCACCGCCACGTCCGAGACGGTGCTTGTCACGCCGCCGCTGACCTTCCAGGTCACGGTCAACAACCCGGCCGGCGTGCCCGTCATCAACAACACCGCCGGTATCGGGGACGATGGCTCGCTGCCGCCCACGCCGAGCAACACCACCAAGACCGGCGTCAACCCGCTGCCCAACCAGCCTGGCTCGACCATCGGCGACACGGTGTGGGCCGACCTCAACGGCAACGGCGTCCTCGACCCCGGCGAGCCTGGGCTGCCCAACGTTACTATAACCCTCAATGGCCCGAACTGCGCGCCGTGTACGACGACGACCGACGCCAACGGCAACTACACCTTCTACGGTCTCGTCGCGGGCAGCTACAGCGTGACCTACAGCGGCGCGCCGGCGGGCTACGTGCCCACCACGCCGCTGACGGTGAGCGTCCCCTCGCTGGGCTCGAGCCAGAACTTCCTGACCGCTGACTTCGGTCTCCAGGCGCCCGCCACCTACAGCATCGGCGACACCGTCTGGCTCGACGCCAACAACAACGGCGCGCTCGACGGCAGTGAGATGGGCCTGACGGCGGTCACGGTCAAGCTCTACAAGGACATCAACGGCAACGGCGTCATCGACGCGGGTGATCCCGTCATCCAGACGACGACGACCGACGCCAACGGAGCCTACAGCTTCACCGGCCTGCCCAATGGCGCCTACCTGGTCCAGGTGGACACCACCAGCCAGGTCACGACGCCCCAGGCCGGTACGACGACCATCGGCGCGGCGATGGCCCCCACCACCGGGACCGTCACCTCGCGGCCGGTGACCATCAGCAACGCCAACATCACCAACGCCGACTTCGGCTACAACTGGTCAGGCTCCATTGGCGACCGCGCCTGGTACGACACCAACGGCTACGGCATCCAGGACCCCGGTGAGACGGCGGGCGCGCCCGGCGCGACGTTCGTTCTCGTGTCCGACGACAACGGCAACGGCGTCGCCGACGTCGGCGAGCTGGCCGTCGCCACCTTCCAGACGACCAACAGCGGCAGCTACCTGTTTACCAACGTGCCGCCCGGCAACTACGTTGTCCAGGTCTCGGAGCAGGAAGTCCCCGCGCCGCCCGGCGACCCCAACGCGGGCCAGATTGGCGTCATGATCGCCACCACCGGCACCGACTTCCCGATTAGCCTCGCCCCCGGCCAGGCCTACCTCAACGCCGACGCCGGCTTTGTCCAGGCCGCCGTCATCGAAGGCACGGTCTTCTTCGATGCCAACAGCAACGGCGTGTTGGATGGCGCGGAAACCGGGCTAGCCAACGTGACGGTCACCTTGACCGGCACGGATGCGAACGGCAACCCGGTCAGCAAGACGACGACGACCGACGCCAACGGCAATTACATGATCGTTGTCCCGCCGGGCAACTACACCGTCACCTACAACACGAGCGACCCGGACATCCCGGCCAACCTGTCCAAGCTGACGACGCCGACCAGCATCTCGTTCAGCGCGGCGGCGGGCCAGGAACTCGTCGGCTTCGACTTCGGACGCGACAACGCGGGCCAGATTGGCGACACCATCTTCAACGATGTCAACGGCAACGGCAGCCAGAACGCCGGCGAGCCGGGCCTGGCCAACGTCACCGTCAACCTCTACAACGACGTCAACAACAACGGCCTGTACGACGTGGGCACTGACACCTTCGTCGCGGCCCAGGCCACCGACGCCACCGGCAAGTACCTGTTCAGCGGTCTGGCCGACGGCAACTACGTCGTCGTCGTCGACACGGCGACCGTACCGAGCGGCTGGACGCAGAAGGCCGACCCCGACCAACCGGGCGTGACATGCACGGTGTGCAACAGCCAAAGCTCGGCCACCATCAGCGGCGGCAATGCCGTTCTGACCAAGGACTTTGGCTACCAGGCGCCGACGCCGACCTACAGCGTGTCCGGCACGCTGTGGCGCGACGACAACGCCAACGGGACCATCGATCCCAGTGAGACGGTGCGCCTGCCCAACGTCACCGTGGTCGTGAAGGTTGATACCAACGGCGACAGCATTCCCGATATCACCTATAACGCGACCACCGACGTCAACGGGAACTACAGTGTCAGCGGCATCCCGCAGGGCAGCACCGTCGTCATCGATCCGCTCGAGGCGACGCTGCCGAGCGCGGCCTATGTCCAGACCGCGCCGACGCCCATCCCGCCGGGCACGCGGACCATCACCAACATCACGTCGAACCAGATCAACCAGAACTTTGGCTACCAGCAGCAGTTGGGCAGCCTGAGCGGGACGGTCTGCGTCGGCGACACCAACGGCACGTGTAACGTGGGTGAGGCCGGCGTCCAGAGCGTGCCCGTCACGCTGCGCTGGGCCGGTCCCGACGGCATCCTGAACACCGGCGACGACCAGACGTTCAACACGGCCACTAACGCCAGCGGTCAGTACACCTTCAACAACCTGCAGCCAGGGCTGTACGAGGTCACCAAGACCAACCCGCTCGGCTACGTCAGCATCTCCGACGTCGACGGCGGCAACCCTGACGCCATCACCACCAACCTGAGCGTCGGCCAGACCCTGACCGGCCAGGACTTCGAGATCAACGTCCCGACCACGCCGACGCCAACGCCGACGCGCACACTCACGCCTTCGCCCAGCCCGACGCCGACGGCCACGCCGACCAGCACCGCCACGGCCCCGGCCATCGGGAACATCACCGGGACGGTCTACAACGACCAGAATACCAACGGCGTCAAGGACCCCGGCGAACTGGGCATCCCCGGCGTGACCGTCAAGCTGTACACCGCCG
>CAZLBQ010000562.1:0-3994 GCA_964557745.1 uncultured Anaerolineales bacterium | reverse complement strand
GCCACGCTGTTCGTGGACGACGACTACTGCGCGAGTTGCCCGAACGACGGCCACGCCTGGGGCGTGACGGCCTTCGCGACGCTCCAGGCTGCGCTCGACGCGGCAGGGACGAACGCGACCGTCTACGTCGGCCCCGGCACGTATGGCTCGGCGGTGGTCCACGGCGGGCGCGACGGCCTGACCATCCAGGGCGTTGACCCCGACGCCGTCTTCCTCGACGCTCAGGGTGGTATCGGCCTGCTGATCTTCCCGCCGAGCGACCAAAGCCCGACGGTGGCCGGCATCAACGGCGTGACTGTCCAGGGCCTGACCATTCGCAACGCCAGCACGAGCATCCAGGTCAACTTCGGCGGCAAGCCCGGCTCGACCGACCTGGGCGACCCGGCCAACATCCGTATTCTCAACAACCTGTTCTCGCTGACGCGGCCGAGCAGCATCGGCATCGACATGCGCACGTCCCACGTGGACATCCGCCACAACACGTTTGTCGCCAACACGTCGGGCGCGGTGATGGTCGCCAACAGCGCCGCCATCCAGAACGCCGTCTACCTGCGCGATAACCTGTTCGTGGCGCTGCCCAACGCCGCGCCGCTGCCCCAGTGGTGGCAGAACAACGCCGTGGCCGGGACGACGAACTTCCTCAACACCCACAACGGCTTCGCCAGCAACAGCGGTGGGGCCGGCGACTGGGCCTCGCCGCAGTCGGGCGCGGCGCTGACAACCATGACCCTCGCGCAGGCCAAGCTCTACGACGAGTCGCGCCAGGTCTTCCGCCTGCTGCCCGGCTCGGCGGCCATCGGCAAGGCCAGCGCCGACACGTCCGGGCGGCCGGGCGACCTTGGCTACTACACCTACCACGGGCCGGTCTACGTCAGCCCAACGTACTGCGAGAAGTGCCAGAACGACGGCCGCGCCTGGGGTGTCGACGCCTTCAACGACCTGCAGGCCGCCATCAACAGCGGCGCGCAGAAGGTGCTGGTCGAGCCTGGCCTGTACCGCCAGAACATCTACCTCGTCAATGGTGTCAAGGTCTTCGGCAGCGGCGCGGCCCTGACCGTCCTCGCTCCGCCCGCCACAGCCGGCGGCGCCCTTGTCGGGGCGGAGGGCGTCCAGGACGCCAGCCTGGCGCTGTTCACTGTGAGCGGCGACGGCAAGAACACCGGCGTCCAGATCGACGCGGGCGCGTTCGTCACCGTGACGCGGGCCATCATCCGCGACACGCAGACGGCGGTCCAGATCAACGGCGGTGGCGCGGCCGGCGCGACCGCGCTGCTGGTCAACAACACCCTGGTGAGCAACCAGAACGGCGTCGCCGCTGCCAACTGCGGTAACGTCGACGTCCGCAACACCATCTTCGCCTATCACAAAGGCACGGCGCTGAGCTACCAGACGTGCGCGACGACGAAGCTCCACACCTACAACGCCTTCTGGCGCAACGGCTCGGACCTCGTCATCGACGGCACAGCGAAGGACCAGCCGGGCGCGGGCGAGGTCTTCGCCGACCCGCGCTTCAGCGACCCGAACGAGCAGGACTACCGACCCCAGGCCAACTCGCCGGTCGTCGACGCCGGTGACCCCAGCGATAAGTCGCCGGCCGGGACGGGGACGCGGGTGGATATTGGCTACGCCCAGGCAGCGGAGGCGGCGTTCTACGTCTCGCAGGGGTACTGCGAGCAATGCCTCAACGACGGCCTGGAGTGGCAGGTCGATGCGTTCAACACGATCCAGGCGGCCGTCAACCGCGTGCCGTCCATCGGCGGCGTGTTCACCATCGGCGTGGCGGGCAATCCGGCCCAGCCCTATAGCGAGAACGTGACGCTCAAGAGCGGCATCCGCCTCATCGGGAGCGGCGCGGACACGACGGTCATCGACGCGGGCGGCAGCGGCTCGGCCCTCACGCTTAATGGCGTGACCCACGTCGAGGTCACGGGCTTCACGCTCCAGAACGCGGGCAGCGACGCGGCCAGCGCGGGCATCGTCGTGTCGGGCGCGTCCAACGCCATCACCGTCACCCACAACATCATCCAGATCAATGATGGCGCGGGCGCGATCTTCAACACGGGCGCAACGGGTGTGTTCGCCTTCAACACCGTCGCCAACAACAGCGGCGCGGGCCTGGTCATCGCCAACGCCAACACCTGGGTCCAGGGGCGCTTCAACATCTTCGCCTACAACCAGGGCGCGGGGGTGTCCAACAGCCAGGGCCAGTTCATCAACGCCTACAACCTGTTCTTCCAGAACAGCGGCGGCGACACGAGCGGCAGCGTGGCCCTCGACCCGACGACAATCCAGAACAAGGACCCCTTGTTCATCGATCCCAACCCCTCCGACCCGGCCAACTACGGCCTCCAACTCGGCTCGCCCGCCGTCGACGCCATCCCGGCCGCCGCGTTCCAACCGGTTCCGCTGGGCGGCGGCAGCCAGGCGGACCTAGGCTACAGCGAACTCCTGGCGACGCCCGTCACCCTCATGTTTGGTAAGGAGGGCACGACGTGCGCCGTCGGTAACTCCGGCGTGGCCTCGGTCCAGGTCGGCGTCAGCTACGTCCCCGACGCGAGCACGCCGCCCGACCAGACGCTGCCCAGCCAGTGGTTCACGGCGACGCTCAGCACGCCCGGCCAGGCCGGCTCGTACTGGACGCTGCCGGTCAACCTGGCCCAGGGCGGCGGAGTCTACCAGGGTGACGGCCTGTACCGCCTGTACACCCGGCCCACCGACGGCACGGGCAACACCATCACCCGCACCCTCGACCTGTTCCGCGCCGACTTCATCGCCGACGCCACCCCGCCGAGTGTGACCCTCGTCACGCCGACGGCTAGCCTGGCCTCGACGGCCCCGGCCCTGCCCCTCATTGCGACGGTCAGCGACTCGGTTCCGACGGGCGCAGGGACGCAGTACAACGTGGCGCGGGTGTACTTCACCGTGGACGGCGCCGTCGTCACGGCGACGCAGGTCCTCGGCGGGGGGAGCGGTCAGACACAGCGTTACCAGGGCGTGGCGACGCTCGCCAACGGCAGCCACACGATCACTGCCGTCGCCGTCGACCGCGCGGGCAACGTCGGCACGAGCGCCCCGGCCCAGGTGACGGTCTCGTCGCCGCGCAACGAGGCGGCTCTCCTCACGCCGGCGGCAGGCAGCGCCGTTGTCTCGACGACGCTCACTCTGGCGGGCGCGGTCCACTTCGCGGCCACGGACGGCAACGGTCAGGTCGAGGTGTTGGTTGACAACGTGTCCCAGGGTCTGGCGACGCTGGAGAACCCGGCCGCCGCCAACAGCCTGTGGACCAAGCAGATCACCCTGGCGAGCGAGGGGACGCACACCCTGACCCTGCGCGCCGGCCGCACCGCCGGCTCCAGCGGCTCCCACGATACCGTGGTCACTCTGGTCAAGGACAGCGTCGCCCCGGCGGTCAGCATCCAGGCCCCCAGCGCCGTTGTCAGCCAGACGGTGACGCTCAGCGGGACGGCTAGCGACGCGACGAGCGGGCTGGCCCAGGTTGAGGTGAGCGCCGACGGCGGCTTCACCTGGACCCCGGCGACGGTGAACGGCGGGACGTGGAGCTTTGTCTACACCGCCGCGCTCGGCGCCGACCACACCGGCTTCCCGGCTCGCGTGCGCGGCCTCGACAAGGCGGGTAACGTCGGCGTCGCCTCGGCCGTCTTCGTTGTCGACAACCTCGGCCCGACGCCATTTGAGACGAGCACGTCGCCCAATCCAGGTAGCCATCTCACCGCCCCAGCCCAGGCGACGTTGGCCTGGGGTACAGTCAGCGACGGCAGCGGCGTCGTGACGGTGCTGGCGGTGACGGATCAGATCAGCAATACCCTTCCCACGGGCGGCACGCCTGTGAGCGGCCGTACCTACACGGCGCAGTTCCCCGGCGCTGGCGCCTGGTACGTCCACCTGGTGGCGCAGGACGGCGCGGGTAACACGACCGTCCGCCACTACGGGCCGTGGTTCGTGGAGACGAGCGGCGGGACGGCCAAGGCCGCGC
>CAZLBQ010000561.1:0-3995 GCA_964557745.1 uncultured Anaerolineales bacterium | reverse complement strand
TGCGTGATGCGGGTTACAGGGGGATGGTAGCACGGGTGGGGGCGCGGGTCAAGCGTAGAGATCGAGCATCAGGGTGGTTTAAGTGTGGCAGTGGGAAAGGGTGGGAATTGAATGGACGGAAGAGGGTTTGTGCTAGGACCTGAGGAAGGGGACGGAATGGCCGAATCACAAACGAACGGTATGGCTGTCTGGGTCGTGACTATACGACCATTGCTGTCGCGGACAGCCAGATAATAGAAGAGGGTGTCAGTGGGACACGAAGGATGATCCTCGAAGTGGCCATGCCGAACATTGCGCGGTATTGGATAGACAGTGTACTCACCACTCAAAGCCGCCTTTGTGGCTGAGTCGATGGAATGCTCGACAAGTACGCCCCAGGAGATGCTGCACGCGGCCGACCAGGACAAAGATACGGTGCGACCATCAGATGCGGGAATAGCTAGTAGACTCGGAGGTTCGTCTAGTGAGCAAGGTAAAGTGAAAGGAAGCCAACTGAGAACTGAGTCAGGTACGACATCGACCAGAGCTTGATGCACCGAAGGTTCCGCAAGTGCTCGCAAGATGAGGAGAGACAAGATCAGCACTGAAAACCAGTACAGGTATTCAGTAATTGGCTTGCCAAAGAGACGCGGGCCGAGGACAACGCTAGACCAATGATTCTGCTCAGCCGGGGTGAGGGCTTCAAAAGATGTCACAGATTTTACGACGAGGCCTGGGGGGAAATGACTCGAAGAGGTTGACGATGACAACGCCGGCCAGAACACATCTGGATAATACAAGTGGAGATGGTTAAGAAGCTTGTCATAAGCAGCCATTTCTTTCGCCTTCGCAACTAGCTCACGAGCGGCAGCTAGTGGTAGTTCCAGCTTCAGAGGAACGTTAAGGACGATATCAGCAACCCTCTTGAGTTCCACAAGCGAGAGGTTCTCGGCAAGGGTGTGAACAAGGTTGTCCCCTGTCGCGGTACTGGGAGGTACGGAGCTATCTCGAAGATCTTGACTAACGAGTGATGTGAGCCGTGGGAGAGCAGGAGTAGGGAGATCAACGAGCGCACGAATGCTACCCGTTGAAAGGGCAATAATGCAGATTTGATCGGGTGCAATTCTAAGAGCATTCACCAGAAGGGCATGTACATCCTTCTTGCGAAGGGACAGTGATGTATCAATAACTACCTGAGCTTTCAGTCGTGGTGGGGATGGTGGAAGCCTTCGGATGATATCTTTGAGCTTGGCATCTCGGCGCTTGAAGTACATGGCTTGGGCGAGACGAGCCAGGTCTTGACGTCGCTCACAGAATCCCACAAGGCCCATGCAGAAGTCCCCTTTTGCTTGCGGGAAGTTCTCATAGTCGACTCCTAACTCGGTGCAGAGAAGACGTAGCTCAGTCAGATTGAATCTGCGTTGCAGGTGGTGCAGAAGATAGCATACATCAACCTGTTCGACGTGTGATGTAGCAGCCATGGTAAGGCCTCGAGTGTAGCGAGAAGCAACCGCTCTAGTGCTTGCGAGAATAGCAGAAGACCTAATTGGTGTCAAGTAGTCGGTCCACTGCCAGCACAGTGACAGGAGGTTTTATGTCGGGACAAGACTATCAGCTACGGTTCAGCACAGTCATGCATGCTGAGCTGAACGACCAGGGTGTCTACCAGGTGACGGTGATTCGGGCGGGGCCGGCCAACGGCTGGGAGTGGCCGCCGGATGTGCTAGCGGCGGGGGTGGCGGACGGGCACTTCGCCCAACTGGCGAGCTTTGTCGACCACCGCGATGACCCGACGCTGATTGGCTCGCGCAGCGTGCGCGACCTGTGTGGCGTGGTCTACGATGGGGTCTTCGACGCCGAGGCGGGCGCGGTGCGCGGCTTGTTCCGCGCCCTGGGGCCGCAGGGGGCGTGGGTGGACGGGCTGGTGCGCGAGGCTCTCCAGGCCGAGGCCGAGGGCCAGCCGACGCCGCCGCTGGGCCTGAGTATCGACGTGACGTTCAGCGGCAAGGCGGGCCGCGTCGAGCGTATCGTGCGCGTCCACTCGGCGGACGTAGTGTACGACCCGGCGGCGGGTGGGGCGTTTGAGGCGCGACTCGGGATAGAGGGTAGGAAGAGGTGGGAAGGGGATGGGAAGGGGGAGGAAGGCGAAGGGCAGCAAGCAGCAGGCAGTAAGCAGCAGGCAGGGGGGCAGGGGGAAGAAGGAGGTAGGCGGAAGGCAGAAGGCGGCGGGCAGATGGCAGATGGCGAATGGCAGATGGCCGAAGGAGGCTGTGTGAGCCAGAAGGAGGCGAGTGTGAGCGAGATGACGGGGCAGACGGCGATGGGCGGGGCGGCGGAGACGTTGAGCGAGGGGTTGCTGCGCCGGCAGTGCGCGGCGACGCTGAGTGCGGCGCTGGCGGCGAGCGACTTGCCGACGCCACTGCGCGAGGAGGTGCGAAGCCAGTTCCAGGACCGGGTGTTTAGCCCGGCCGAGTTGGACGCGGCCCTGGCGGGCAAGCGGGCGACGTGGGCGGCGCTGGCCCAGGTGGGCGTGGTGCGGGGGATGGGCCTGGCAGTCGGTGGGCAGGGGGCAGAGGGCAGGGGCCAGGGGGCAGGGGTCAGGGGTCAGGGGGCAGGGGTCGGTGGGATGGCGACGGAGCTGGAGCGGCTGCAACTGGCGGTGGACCGCCTGCTGGGACTGCCGCTGCCCGACGCGCAGCGCGACACGCCGCGCCTGGTGGGCATCCGCGACCTGTACCACCGGGTGACGGGCGACTACGACCTGCACGGGGTGTTCGACGCCGAGCGCAGCCAGTTCGCCAATGCCAACGCGACGACGATGGCGTCGCTGGTGACGAACGCGATGAACAAGGTCGTGGCCGCGCGGACGGCTGACCTGGGGCGGGCGGGCTACGACTGGTGGCGGCGCGTCGTCTACGAGGAGGACTTCACGACCCTCCAGGATATCAAGTGGATTACGGTAGGCGGGTTTGGCGACTTGCCGACGGTCGCCGAGGGCGCGGCGTACACCGAGTTGACGTGGGACGACAACGCCGAGACGACGGCCTGGACGAAGAAGGGCGGCTACATCGGCTTGACGCTGGAGATGATCGACCGCGACGAGACGCGCCGCGTGCGCCAGATTCCACTCCTGTTGGCGACGGCGGCCGTCCGCACCCTGTCAGGGACGGTGGCGGGCCTCTTCACCCAGAACAGCGGCGTCGGGCCGGACCTGGCCGACGGGACGGCGCTGTTCCACAGCTCGCGCGGGAACCTGGGGACGAGCGCGCTGTCGGCGACGACGTGGGACACGGCGGTGCAGGCGATGTTCAAGCTGACCGAACTCAATTCGGGCAAGCGGCTGGGCATCCGCCCGCGCTACGTCCTGACGCCGATTGAGCTGGAGAAGACGGCGCTCCAGATTTTCGTGTCGGGGGCGGAGCCGAGCAGCAACCTGTTCTACGACAACGTGCGGCGCTCGTCGGCTGAGAACGTCGTGACCGTGCCCGAGTGGACAGACGCCAACGACTGGGCCGCCGTCGCGGACCCGGCCATCGCGCCCGGCATCGGCGTGGGCTACCGCTTCGGGCGGCAGCCGGAGGTGTTCGTGGCCGACCAGCCGGAGGTCGGGTCGATGTTCACCAACGATGAGCTGCGGGTCAAGACGCGCTTCCTGTACGGCGTCGGTGTCATCGACTACCGCGCGCTCTACAAGGCGAACGTGCCGTAACGACCGCCGACCGCCGACCACCGACCGCCCACGCAACACGCATCACGCATCACGTTTCACGTCTCATGGAGGAGCTATGTATCCCATTCCGTATGTGTTTACCGAGTCGGCGGCCATCGCGGCGGCGGACCCCGTGTGGGAGTTCAACGCGCCGCAAGGCTTGACCCTTGTCGGCGTCAGCCTGTGCGGGCAGACGTTCACGGGCAGCCCGTCGTCGTGGAACATCGACATTGTCGACGACGGCGTCGACGCCCTGGCCGGTGTGGCCGTCCACGCCACGGCTGGGACGCCGGCCGTGTGGAAGAGC
>CAZLBQ010000560.1:0-3996 GCA_964557745.1 uncultured Anaerolineales bacterium | reverse complement strand
CAGCGCGAGTGGGGCGAGGGGTTGATTCGGAGTTGGAACGCGGCGGGCTGGATTGACCTGCCGCTGCGCATCGGCGACAAGATCGGCAGCCTCATCGGCGCGCAGCCCGGTGAGGTCGTCGTCGCCGACTCGACGTCCGTCAACCTGTTCAAGGCGCTGGCGGCGGCGCTCAACCTCAACCCGGAGCGGCGTGTCATCGTCTCCGAGCGCGACAACTTCCCCACCGACCTGTACATGGCCCAGGGCCTCATCCAGTTGCTCGGCGGCCGCCACGAGTTGCGGCTGGCCGCAGTGGACGAGTGGGACGCAGCCATCGACGACCAGACCGCCGTCGTCATGCTCACCCACGTCAACTATCGCACGGGACGGATGTACGACATGCTGCGCCTCACGGCCCTCGCCCACGAGCGCGGCTCGCTGATGCTGTGGGACCTGGCGCACTCGGCAGGGGCCGTGCCCGTCGATCTCACCGCCGCCCACGCCGACTTCGCCGTCGGCTGCGGCTACAAGTACCTCAACGGCGGACCAGGCGCGCCGGCCTATATCTACGTCGCCGGCCGCCACCAGCCGCGCTTCAGCCAGCCGCTGTCGGGGTGGCTAGGCCATGCCCAACCCTTCGCCTTCGACCCGGTCTATCAGCCTGCGGAAGGCATCGCCCGCTACCTGTGCGGCACCCAGCCCATCTTGAGCATGGCCGCCCTGGAGTGCGGGGTCGACCAGATTCTCGACGCCGACATCCACGCTATCCGCGCCAAGTCGCTGGCCCTGACCGACCTATTCATCCGGCTGGTGGAAGAGCGCTGTGGGGCGCATGGGCTGGAACTGGTGACGCCGCGCGCCCACGCCGAGCGGGGCAGCCAGGTTTGCCTCCGCCACCCTCAGGGCTACGCCATTATGCAGGCGCTCATCGCGCGGGGCGTCATCGGCGACTTCCGCGCCCCCGACATCCTGCGCTTCGGCTTCGCGCCCTTGTACAACCGCTATGCCGACGTCTGGGACGCCGTCGCGCAACTGGCGGACATCCTCGACACCCGAGCGTGGGACCGGCCGGAGTGGCAGCAGCAGGCGAAGGTAACTTAAGGGACGATGGACAAAAGACCATAGACCAAAGACGATGGACGATACACCGCCGCTGCTGGGCGTTTTGGTCAATCGTCTTTCGTCCATCGTCGTCCGCAGGAGGGAGCCGTCATGAACCGGGTAAGCGTTGATACAGGCAAAGAGACCTACGGGGCGCAACTCGACTTTAGCGATGACATGAGCTATGGCGACTACCTGGCGCTGGACCAGGTGCTCACCGCCCAGCATCCGCTGTCGACGGAGCACAACGAACTGCTCTTCATCATCCAGCACCAGACGAGCGAGCTGTGGCTCAAGCTCATGCTGCACGAACTGAACGCCGCGAGGGAGCATATCCGGCAAGATGACCTGCCGCCCGCCTTCAAGATGATGGCCCGCGTGTCGCGCATCATGGAGCAACTCGTCCACGCCTGGGATGTGCTGTCCACGCTGACGCCCAGCGAGTATAGCCGCTTCCGCCCCTTGCTGGGGCGCTCGTCAGGCTTTCAGTCCTACCAGTACCGCCTGCTCGAATTCAGACTCGGCAACAAGAACGGGGTCATGCTGCGCCCGCACCAGCACCGCCCGGAGACCTACGCGGCGCTGGCGCAAGAACTCGCCGCGCCATCCCTCTACGACGAGAGCCTGCGCTTGCTGGCGCGGCGCGGCTACGCCCTCGCGCCGGAAGTCGTTGACCGTGACTGGACGCAGCCGTACACCCCGCACGACTCGGTCGAGGAGGCCTGGCTGGCCGTCTACCGTGACCCCGAAGCCCAGTGGGACTTGTACGAACTGGCCGAGGAGCTAGTCGACCTGGAGGACGCCTTCCGCCAGTGGCGCTTCCGCCACGTCACGACGGTCGAGCGCATCATCGGCTACAAGCGCGGCACGGGCGGCACAGCGGGCGTCGGCTATCTCAAGAAGATGCTCGACGTCCAATTGTTCCCCGAACTGTGGAAACTGCGGACGCACCTGTGAGGAGATTGAGGCGCGGATGACGCAAGAGATTCTGCAACCGGCCGGCTGGCCGCGCCCGCGCGGCTACGCCCACGGCATGAGCGCGCGCGGGCGGCTCGTCTTTATCAGCGGGCAGATTGGTTGGGATGAGCAAGGCGTCTTCCAAGCGGAGGACTTCGTCGGCCAGGCGCGCCAAGCGCTGCGCAACGTGCTGGCCGTGCTGGCCGAAGCCGGCGGCCGCGCCGAGCACATCACGCGACTGACATGGTATGTTGTGGACAAGCGCGAGTACCTCACCTGCGCCAGGCCCCTCGGCCAGGCCTACCGCGAGGTCATGGGCCATCACTACCCTGCTATGACCGCCGTCGAAGTCGCCGCCCTCATCGAGGACCAGGCGCGCGTCGAGATCGAGGCCACGGCCGTCATCCCCGATTAAGCACAATTTCAGACGACGGACTAGGGATTACGAGCCGGGCGCTGTGACCCTCTCCAACCAGGCGAGGTAGCTGAGGGCCTCTTCGCGGCTGGTCCCGCACATCTCCTCGCTGGGGCGCAGTGCGTTGCACACCGCCGGCCGCTCGGGCTGACCGTACAATGCGCACAGGTTATCCGGCGTCAACTGGACGCAGCGGACACCGGCGGGCTTGCCGTTGGGCATACCGGGGATGGGGGAGGAGATAGAGAGCGCGATACAGCACGCGCCGCAGCCGGCACGACAGTTCATGCGGGGAATTATAGCACACCCGGCCGCTATGACTGCCAGCCGTGGAGAATCTCGTCCACCGTCGTCGTCCCATAGCCAGGCGGCGGCGCGACGGCGGCAGGCGGCAGGTCATCCAGGCGCACCGGCGTCCGCGCCACAAGGTGGTCGGCCACGCGCAGGAACATCTGGCGGGCGACGAGTTGCGGCTCGGCGCTGACGTCGCCAAGCGCGTTGACCAGGGTCAGGGGGATGTCGCGCCCGTCGGCCAGGGCAAGCCAGGCCGCCGCCGGGCGTGAGGCGAACAGAGCCGCAACCGCCGCGCGCAACTCGGCCTGCGCCGCCGGGTCAAACTGCTGCGCGACCCAGGCGGGGCGCTCGACCAGGGCACAGAAGGCGGCCCAGAACTTGGCTTCGAGGCAGCCGAGAGCGAGATGCCAGCCATCGGCCGCCGTGTAGACGTTGTAGCACGCCCAGCCGCCGTTGAGGATGTGGCTGCCGCGGCCGGCCGCCTGGCCTGTCGCCGCCCACTCGGCCCAGGGCAGGCTCAGTAGGGCGAAGGCGGCCTCGGCCATGCTCGTGTCCACCACCCCGCCCGCGCCCGTCGTCGCCCGCCGCACCAGCGCCGCCAGGATGCCCAACGCCGCGACCAGCGCGCCGGATAGGTCCGCCAGTTGCGCGCCCGGGACGACGGGCGGGCCGGCGTGCGGCCCGTTCAGGTCCAGCAGCCCGACCGTCCCGATGTAGTTGATGTCGTGGCCGACGGTGTTCGCCAGCGGGCCGCTCTGGCCGTAGCCGGTCAGGGCGCAATAGATCAGGCGCGGGTTGCGCTCACGCAGCGTATCCGCGCCCACTCCCAGCCGCTCCATTACGCCGGGCCGAAAGCCTTCGACCACCACGTCCGCCCGCTCGGCCAGAGCCAGGAACCGCGCGCGGTCCCCCGGCTGCTTCAGGTCCAGGACAAGCGAGCGCTTGCCGCGTTTGAGCGCTGCGTATCCCGCGCCCACCTCACCCGGCCCGGTGGCCGGGATCAGGGGCGGCATGGCGCGGCTGTAGTCCCCGCCGTGCGGGTCTTCAACCTTGACCAGGTCCGCCCCCAGGTCGGCCAGGAGGAGCGTGCACAAGCCGCCGGGCAACAGGCGCGTCAGGTCGAGCACGCGCACGCCGGCGAGGGGGTAGCTCATGCTAGTGACGCAGGAGCTCGCGCACCATGATATTGCGCTGGATCTGCGACGTGCCCTCGTAGATCTGGTAGACCTTCGCGTCGCGCATCAGCTTCT
>CAZLBQ010000559.1:0-3996 GCA_964557745.1 uncultured Anaerolineales bacterium | reverse complement strand
CGGGTAACTTCTCCGGCGGCCAGGTCCGCAACACTGTCCTGCGCAACAACATCGTCGGCCTGTACCTGAACGGCGACGGCGTCTTCTCAACCCAGGTTAAGAACAACTGCTTCAAGGGCAACAATACGGGTGGCGCGGTCTCCGGCAACGCCATCTACTCCGACCAGGGGTTGGCCAAGGCGCTGGTGGACGGCAACAAGTTCACGGGCAGCCATGACAACGCCTCCATCCTGCTGACGGCTCTCCCACCGAACCCGCTGGTTGCCAACGTCACGATCTCCAACAACACGTTGGACAACGACAACCGCATCCGGCTGAGCTACGCCTCCAACATCACCATCACGGGCAACACCATCACCAATTCGGCGCTGCACGGCATCCAGCTCGCCGGTGGGACGAGCGACATCACCATCACGGGTAACACCATCACAGGGGCGAGCCTGGCCGCCGTCCGCATCCTGGACGTCGACAGCGCTGGCCCGAACACGACGAGCGCCATCACCAACAACACCTTCAGCAACAATACCTACGGCGTCGTCGTCGTCGACCCCGCCGCGCTGGCGTTCATCTCGCAGAATTCCATCACCGACAGCACGAGCAGCTTGGGTATCGACCTGAGCCTCACTACGGCCCTGCCGTCGGACGGCGTGACCGCTAATGACGCTCAGGACACCGACAGCGGCCCCAACAAGCTCCAGAACTTCCCGGTCCTCACCAGCGCGATCACCAGCGGCGGGACGACGACGGTCATGGGCACGCTCAACAGCACGCCCAACGCCGACTTCCGCATCGAGTTCTTCAAGAACACCGCCGCCGACCCCGCCGGCTACGGCGAGGGGCTGACGTACCTCGGGTCGACGACGGTCTCGACGGACGCCAACGGCGACGCCTCGTTCACCTTTACGTCGCCCACGGTTGTCCCAGTCGGCCAGTTCATCGCCGCGACCGCCAGCTTCCTGCCGCCTGTCGTCCCCAAGCAGAGTGGGCTGCCGTCGTCAGGCAGCTACACCTCCGAGTTCTCGGCGGACATCCCCGTCGTCCCGCCGCCCACGGTCACGCCAACGGCAACGGCGACGGACACCCCGACACCGACGAGTACGCCCACCCCGATCCCGACCACCCTGGCCGTTATCGTCGTGCAGCCGTCGAACCTCAACGGCTGGGCGTTGGCCCAGGAAGGCCCCACCGGCTCGGGCACGTTTGTCACCGGCCCGGCCACGCCGCCGCTCGGCATCGGCAGCGCGGAGTTGACTGTCGACTCGACCGGACGCGAGATCCTCTACCTGGTGGGGAACGGCGGCACACTCTTGAGCCAGATCACCAGCCTCCAGTACTCCACCTATCAGCCGACGGGGACCGCGCCGTTCCTGGCGATTAGCCTGCAACTCAACGTCGACTACGACCCCACAGACGTCTACCCGGGCTGGCAGGGCCGCCTCATCTTCGAGCCGTACATGTCGAACACCGTCTCGCAAGGCGCGTGGCAGACGTGGAACCCGCTGGCCGGCGTGTGGTGGGCCTCTGGCGCGCCGGGTAACACGCTGTGCCCGCAGAACAGCCCCTGCACCTGGGCCCAGGTCCTCGCCAACTGGCCCAACGCCCAGATCCATCCTAGCTTCCCCGCCATCAACCTGCGGGCGGGCGGGCCGTGGGCCGGCGGCTTCACCGGGAACGTCGATGCGTTGACCATCGGCGTCGGGGCCAATTTCACCACCTACGACTTCGAGCCGGACCCGGCGACGATGACCCCGACGCCCACGGACACGGCGACGGCGACGCCGACCCCGACCGACACCCCGACGCCAACGGCGACGGCTACTGCCACCGCGACCCCGACTGATACCCCAACCGCGACGGCCACGGCCACCGCCACGCCGACCCCAACCGATACGCCCACGGCGACGGCCACCGCCACCGCGACTCCGACCAACACCCCGGTCCTGGCGACCATCACCGGGCGCGTCTTCACCGACGCCAACGGCAACGGCGTCCTGAACACGGGCGAGAGCGGCCTGCCGGGCGTGACGGTCACGCTGACAGGGGCGGGTGGTGACGGCATCCTCGGCACGGGCGACGATACGCCAACGTACACAACCACCACCAACGCCAGCGGCGTCTACACCTTCGCCCTCGCACAAGGCGGCGCCTACCTGGCAGCCATCACTGTACCCTCGGGCTACACTGCCACCTCCCCGAACCCTGACGCCGTGGTCGGCGTCCTCGGCGTCAGCGTCACCGAGAACTTTGGCGTCCTGGCCCAGGGCGTCGTAGCGGGCGCGGTCGTCCACGACCAAAACGGCAACAGCGTCGCCGACGCGGGCGAGCCGGGCCTCGGTGGTGTGACCATCGTCCTCACCGGCCCCGGCACGGATGGCTACCTCGGCACCGTCGACGACGTCCTCGTCGGTTCGGTCACTACAGCGGCCAACGGCAACTACGTCTTCTCGGGCGTCGCGGCTGGCAGCTACCTCGTCCGTGAGTTGGACCCGGCGGGCTACACCAGCACCTCACCCAACCTCGTCGCGGTCGCCCTGGCGGCGGGCGGCTCGGCCTCGGCCAGCTTCACCGACCAGACAGTCGGTGTCATTGCCGGCACAGTCTTTAACGACCTGAGTGGCAACGGCGCGCGCAACGCGGGCGAGCCAGGCATCGGCGGCGTGACCGTCCAACTGGTCAACGCCCTCAATACCCCGGTCGCCACGGCGACGACCACCCCCGGCGGCATCTACCAGTTCGGGCCGGTCGCCGCCGGCTCGTACACGGTGAACGAGACCGTCCCCGGCAGCCTCACCAACACCAGCCCGACGAGCGTTGCCGTCAACCTGGCCCCCAACGGCGCGGGCCACGCCGACTTCGGCCTGCGCGAGGTGGGCAGCATCGCGGGTATCGTCTACGAGGACTGGAACGGCAGCCAGACACAGGACGCGGGCGAGACCGGTCTGCCCAACGTCACGGTCAGCCTGAGCGGCCCCACGCTCAAGCTGGGCCTGCCGCTGCTCAAGACCACGAGCGGCATCACGACCACCGATGCCAACGGCGCCTATGTCTTCCCCAGCCTCGGCGCGGGTGGGTACACCGTCCAGGAGAGCGACCCGCCCGGCTACACGTCCACCGCTAACACCAGCAACGTGACGCTCAGCGGCAGTAACAGCGGCAGCGCCAACTTCGGCGACCAGGTCGCGGGCTCCATCTCCGGCGTCGTCTTTGACGACCTCAACGGCAGCGGCATCCAGGACCCCGGCGAAAACGGCCTGGGCGGTGTGACCGTCGAACTGCTCAACGCGAGCAACGTCGTCGTCGCTACGACCACCACCCTGCCCGACGGCAAGTACCAGTTCCTCGGCGTCACGGCAGGCGCGTACACGGTCAAGGAGACCGACCCCGCCGCCTTCACCAGCACGACGAACAACAGCGTGCCCGTGACCCTGGCGGCGGGCGGCGCAGCCAGCGCCAACTTCGGCGACCAGCTTCAGCTCCAGCCGACCAACGCCCTGATGCGCTCGTTCACCGCGTCGAGCCAACTCGGCCTGGTTAAGGTCCGCTGGGAGACGGCGTCCGAGGTCAACGTCGTCGGCTTCCGCCTCTTCCGCCGCGCCGCCAACGGTAGCGAGCAGCCGGTCGGCTCGGCGCTCATCCCGGCGACGGCGATGGGCGCGGGCGGCGCCAGCTACGAAGTCACCGACGCCACCGCCCCCGCCGGCGCGTGGTCCTACCGCCTGGAGATTGTGGGCGCGACGGGCCAGGTTCTCGGCGCGGCCGGGCCGGTCTCGGTCGTGGTGGCCGACATCAGCGGCCTCTATCGGCAGTACCTACCGCACCTCCTGCGCGGCCTGCGCTAGCCGCAGCCTCCGCTCGATAGACCACGGGCGTTACCCATGCGGGTAACGCCCGTGCCTTATAGCGCCGACTTGCGTCGGCCATCACGCCAAACGCAGTGAGGCGCCTGCTGACCAGCGTCACCAGACCAGCCCCCTCACTCTGCTCGAGGTGATAGTC
>CAZLBQ010000558.1:0-4046 GCA_964557745.1 uncultured Anaerolineales bacterium | reverse complement strand
ACGACTTGCCGGCCGTCCTCGCCAGTCTCCTACCCAGGTTCAGCGACATCAAGCTCAACAAGATGACCCGCACGCCAGACCTCTGGGCTGGCTGCTACGAGAAGTTGTTGCGAGAGGGCGCCACAGAGAAGGCCACGGTGCGGTGAGTATCTATAGCGCCTCTGGACGGCAGGCTGGTTGACAGAACTGTCTTAACCTGTGCTGCTGCTCAGGGTGACAGTCGAAGGGGAGGGGCGAATCTGGGTGTTCGCCCGAGTGGCTTATGAAATGAGGCGGCGGGTGGGCTGTCGCAAGGCCACGCCGACCCCAAGGGCGACCAGGCCCAGCGCCAGGAGGAGCGCTGTCCCGCCGGACAGCGAACCGCCGGTGGTCGGCAACCCGGTTGGAGCGTTCGCGGTGAAGGTCAACATGCCGGCCGGAGCGCTGAAGGACAGTCGGTTGCCTTGCATGGTCATGGCCGGCGTCCCGTTCAATACCCGCGTCATCAGTTGCTCCTGCGCGCCGACAGCCTGATCCACGCACAGCGCCTGGGTCATCGCCAGCGCGCCGAACGTCACGTTGCCGCCCGACTGGGTGTAGGTTCCGCTGAACGAGTTGCAGCCCGTATTGCCGCTGACGCGGCCGTCGGTTCCGAACGTGAGGGTCGGGCGCGGATTACCCACGGCGGGCATTGGGGCAGCGCGCTGGACGGCCGTCTCTGATAGGGTCCAACTTGTACCAGCCAGGGAAGGGGTCGTCTGGGCCGCGCCGGCCGTCAAGGGCAGCGCGGCGACCATCACCAGGTACGCCAGGACAATCAGCAACCTGAACATAAGAAGTCTCCTTTGTCAACGACAACGCGACAGACTTCGCGCTCCCGCCCATTATAGCATAGCCAGCGGACGAGCAACAACCCTATATAATAGTTTGGTGATGGTTTGTAGCAAGCATGAGAGGTCGGCCAACAAAACGCCCCGCTTCTTGGGAAGCGGGGCGTGGCGCGTTGTGACGCTCTCAAGCGAGGCGGCGCAGCCAGCTGGCGAACAGCAGCAGCAGCAAGCCGAACGGCAGGATCAGCAACCCCACACCAAAGACGTGAATGAGGCTGATACCCAACAGTGATACGACAATGCCGACACACGCGAGGAGCAGCGCCAACACCAGCGCCACGATGACAAACGGCAGCTTGATCAGCCCCACCAGCAGACGTGTCAGTAAGCCCATCTCTCCCTCCTCACCGCTTCCCATAACCATCTCTGAACAGGTATACGCAGGCGCGCCCGTCAGGTTGCGCGAAACGGACAGGCAGGGCGATTGACTGACCCGCGCTCTTGGACTATACTCCAATTGTCAACGACCCGTGGGGAGGAGAGAGTATGACGCCCCAGGATACGTTTGAACTCACACCCGAACAGACCCAGGTCGCGCTGAGCAAGCTGCTCCAGGAACGAGAGGCGCAGTCGGGCGTCGATCGCTTTCTCAATGCCGCTGCCCAGCAACTCGGGCGGCTGGCGGTTGTCGCGCTGCTGACCTCGCTGCTGTTCGTGAAAGACTACGGCGGCATCGCGGTCGGCTGCGCGCTCGTCGGGGTGCTCCTCGGCGCGGCCCAACTGCTCCAGAACAACGTCGAGGAAGTGGAGGAAGCCGTCGAGGGCCGGGCGGCCGCGCAGCGGCTGGGCATGCGCGCCCGCCTGGAGAGCCAGTTGCAGACCCTCCAGGGTCGCACCTGGTACTGGATTCTCCTCGTCCCCCTCTACGCCTACCTGCTCGTCGGCCAGTGGATTGGCTGGCCCCGCCCGTGGTGGCTGTTCGTGATTGGGGGGGCCATGTTTGCCAAGCTCTTCTATGATGCCATTCGCGTCCGCATGGCCGAGCGCAACTATTACAGCTCGCTCCTCGACCTGGAGATGTCGCTCAAGACCCAGCGCGACACCGGCACGACGGTCCTCTCGCACGAGCAGGCCCAGCGGCTGTACGACATCGAACAGCGCCAGACTGAACGCCACGTGGCCCAGGCGATGCAGCAACCCGATGACATCCCGCTGTCGGATGTCCAGGATGAGTTGTGGTCGAGTATCCAGGACGCGAATAAGGCTCGCACGGGCACTACCGGATCACAATGACGACCTATACCGTCACCCTGAAGCCGGACGCGCGCAACCAGCTCAAGTCCCTCGATCTCCAGGTACGGGCCGCTCTTGCGGAGGCCATCCTCGACCTCCAGTTTGGTCTACCCGACGGCGCTCAGGCCGATGACGTCGACCGCCAGCGCTTCTCCGTCTACCTGCCGCCCGTCGCCAACGGCCTGCGCCCGTTCCTGGTCTACCGCATCACGCCCACCTCGCCCCCGCCGCCCACCTCGCCCCCGCCGCCCACGTCGCCTCCGCCGCCCACGTCGCCTCCGCCACCCACCTCGCCCAATCCCGGCCCGGCCGCACCCGCGGCCTCGCCCAATGGTGTAACCGGCGAGGTCAGCGTCATCACCGTCGCGCAGTACGCCGCGCCCGCGCCGGCGCCCGGCGCCACAGCAACCCTTGCCCCGACCCCTCCCGCCGCGCCCCAGCCGTCCAAGTACATCGTCTACGACGCCCTGGTCAAGAACTTGGGTCTCGACGACCTCAATCAACTCATCTTCGACCTGGGGCGCGATGTACCCGACCTGGACGCCGACAGCTTGCCCCACGATACGAAAGAGGAGCTGGCGCGCGAACTGGTCCAGTTCGTCGCGCGGCGCAACGTCCTCGACAAGCTGGTGGCCCGGCTCAAGGCCAGCCGCCCGGACATCCAGGGGCTGTAACGCCGCCGGTCGAAACTCTCACACTTTCTTCACGAAACTCGCCCCATTTCGCATACAACTTTTTGGGCTTCTCCGTTCTACCATGTGCACGCGAGTGAGGGGGCATAGAGACTCGTCGTGGGGAGACACCCGTTTTCGCAAGGAGACGGGTGTCTCCTGCCTCAAATTCGCATCTCCAGACGAGTTTCAGACCTGGAGGGGACTCATCTCGACGGAGGAGGCCTTATGGTACGCGTTCGGTGGGCGTTGGGGATACTGCTCGGCGCCGTTGTCTTCGCCGTGTATGCCCTGGCAGCGCTGGCGGCCCCGCCCGCTCAGGGCGACGCCCAGCGTGGACTGTATCTCATGAAAGTCGGCGAGTGCTGGTCGTGTCACGGCCAGAACCTGGCCGGTTACAAAGACGGCGGGCCGGTCGAGCAGCCCGACTCCGCCCCCTTCGGCCAGTCCTTCGCCGGCCCGTTCGGCGTCATCACCAGCAAGAATCTGACCTCAGACAAGGACACCGGGCTGGGGAACTGGACCGACCAAGAGGTCGAGCGCGCCTTGCGCCAGGGGCGGAGCAAGGACGGCCGTCAGCTCCACCCGATTATGCCCTATGCCAACTTCGCGGGCCTGTCCGAGCAGGACATGCGCGACCTGATTGCCTATCTGCGCACCGTGCCCGCCGTCAAGAACGCCGTCCCACCGACCAAGCTCAACGGCCCGGTGCCGCCCGCGCCCCCCAGCCGTGGCTACCCCAGTCTGTCGCCCGCGTCGGGCGTCCAGCGCGGCGAGTACCTGGTCAATAACGTCGTCGGCTGCGGCGACTGCCACACCCCGACCGACGCGTCGGGCGCGCCCGACCGCGCCAAGCTCCTGGCGGGCAACGTCGTCCCGACGGCGAAGGGCCTACAGATTGCCCCGAACATCACGCCTGACCAGAAGACCGGCATCGGCGTCTGGACCGAGGCGCAAATCAGCGAGTTGCTCAAGAGTGGGGCACGGCCCGGCCGCAGTCCGGTCGGCGGCCTGATGGCCGAGGTCATTGGCATCGGCCATCCTGCCTTCCAGGGCTACGGCACGAGCCAACTGGCCGACGCCGACCGCCTGGCGATTGCCCAGTACCTCAAGACGCTGCCGCCGGTCGAGAACGTGCCGCAACTACCGCCCGCCCCCGCGTCCGGCCAATCGCAGCCCCAGGCGCAGGCCACCGCCGCGCCCACAGCCGCTGCGCAGCCCACGAGCGCGCCCGCGCAGCCAACAGCCGCCGCCCAACCGACAAGCGCGCCCG
>CAZLBQ010000557.1:0-4049 GCA_964557745.1 uncultured Anaerolineales bacterium | reverse complement strand
GCGCCTGGGGCGTGGGCCTACCCGACCTCGTCTTGCTGCCTGTCGACGGCGGGGGCGAGCCGACGCTGGTGAGGCAGGGCGACGCGCCAGACGTCATGGTCGGCCCGACCTGGCCCCTCTGGCAGAACCAGTTGGCGGTCTACGAGGTCGGCAACGATTGCCGCGCCCGGCTGGAGCGGGTGGACCTGGCGTCGGGCGCGGCCGCGCCCCTGGCCGACATCACGGGCTTCGCCCCGTTGTACCCTCATAGCTGGTCGCCCGACGGGGCGTGGCTGACGCTGCTGGACGACGCCAACCCCGAGTACGCCAGCGACATCCTTCTCTACGTGGGCGACGGCGCGGCGCCGCGCGCCCCGGTCTGGCTCGCTCGGGTCGCCCAGCTCTTCGGCTGGACGACGGGCGGCGATTGAGATGACGACGCAGTCCGCTGCGGCAGGCGGCATGGCGAGAGTTGTGGACCACGAAAGACGCGGAAGGTGGCGGAAAACGCGGAAGGCGGTCGTCTAGAAGGCTGTTTTCCGCGTCTTCCGCGCTGTTCCGCGACCTCCGCGCTCCAGACCTTCTCCCAGCGCTTATCTCGTGTAGCAAAGAGACCCGACAGGTTTTGAAAACCGGTCGGGTCTGTTGCATTACCAGTCGGTCAGGCGCGTCAGGCGACGATGGCGTCGGCCTCATCCGCCTCGTCGGCCGAGCGGGGGCGCTTCTCGCCCAGCTTCCAGAGCTTGGCGCGGTCGGTGATGCGGTCGGTGAACAGGACGCCGTTGACGTGGTCGATCTCGTGCTGGAAGATGCGGGCGACGTAGTCGCGGGCGCGGATGCGGAACTCGCGGCCCTCGCGGTCGAGGCCCTTGACGACGACCCACACGTGGCGGTCGACCAGCCCCTGCCAGTTGGGGATGGACAGGCAGCCTTCCTCGCCCTCCTCCATCTCCGGCGATGCCTTGATGATCTCCGGGTTGATGACGGCGTAGACCTTGCCGCTCTGCGGGTCGTCCTCATCGGGCGGCGCTTCCACGACGATGAGGCGCAGCCCGACGTTGACCTGGGGCGCGGCCAGCCCGACGCCCGGCGCCTCGCGCATCGTCTCCACCATGTCGTCGATGAGCTTCTGCAGCGACCCATCGATGGCCTGCACCTTGCGGGCCTTCTCTCGCAGCACCGGGTTCCCCGACTCGACCTTCACAATGTCACGGACGGCCATGCGCGCCCCCTTCTCCTGAAGCTCACGCTCTCAAGACTTTGAATTATAGCGGGCCGCCACCTTACGTCAAACTCACAACTTGGCGCGCGGCCCGTCTGGACATTGCGTCTGCCTCCCGGCCATGCTACAATTTTAACCACAGCAGTCACTACCGGAATGAACTTTTTATGATTTCGCCACCCACCAGCCCCCCTTTCGCCTACCGCCAGCCCGTCGAAGTCGTTCTGTCGGCACTGCAGAGCGACGCCCGCCAGGGCCTGACGACCGCCGAGGCCGTCGGCCGGCTGGCCCCCTGCGGTGCGAACGAACTACCCGCGACGCCGCCCACGCCCTGGTGGCGCAAGTTCCTGGCCCAGTTCGAGAACCCGCTCACCATCCTGCTCATTATCGCCACCGTCATCTCCTTCGTCGCCTGGCTCATCGAGCACGAGTCGGCCATTCCCTACGAGACGCTGACCATCCTGGCGATCATCATTCTCAACGCCATCCTCGGCTACGCTCAGGAGAACCGCGCCGAGCAGGCGGTCGCGGCGCTGCGAGCCATGTCGGCGGCGCAGGCGCGCGTCCTGCGCGATGGCCTCCAGCAGTCGATTCCCACGACCGAGGTCGTCCCCGGCGACGTCCTGTTGATTGAGGAGGGCGACACCCTCCCCGCCGACGCGCGGGTGGTGGAGTCCATCGCGCTGCGCGTCGCCGAGGCGACCCTGACCGGCGAGAGCACGTCCGTGTCAAAGGACCACGCGCCGATCCCTGACGAGGTCGGCATCGGCGACCAGTTGAACATGGTGTTCAGCGGGACGTCGGTCACGGCCGGGCGCGGGCGAGCCGTCGTCACCGCCACCGGCGCGCTCACGGAGATCGGCAAGATCGCGGGCACGCTGGAGGCGACGGAGGACGAAGACACGCCGCTGCAAAAGGAGTTGGCGACGGTCGGCAAGCTCCTCGGCGTTATCGTCGTCGTCATCGCTGTGGTAATGAGCGCCACGATCCTGCTGGTCGACCGCGTGCGGACCATCACCGAACTCATCGATGTCCTCATCCTGGCCGTGTCGCTGGCCGTGGCGGCGGTGCCGGAGGGGCTGACGGCCATCACCACCATCGTCCTGTCGCTGGGGATGCAGCGCATGGCGAAGCGCAACGTCATCGTGCGCAAGCTCAACGCCGTCGAGACGCTGGGGTCCACCACGGTCATCTGTAGCGACAAGACGGGCACGCTGACCAAGAACGAGATGACGGTGCGCGCCGTGGTGACGGCGTTGGGGCGGGTGGACCTGGCGGGGAGCGGCTACGACCCCCAGGGCGAGGCAGTGCAGGAGGGCGCGCCGGTCACTGACCGCGCTCTGCTGACCCAGGTCCGCGACACGCTCCTGGCAGCCAGCCTGGTCAACAACGCCGCCCTGGTGACGCAGGACGGGCGCTGGACGGTCCAGGGGGACCCGACCGAAGGGGCGCTCATCGTCGCGGCGCGCAAGCTGGGCGTGACCGAGGCCGAGCTGACGGAGCAGTTCCCGCGCGAGGGCGAGATTCCCTTCACGTCGGAGCGCAAGCTGATGAGCACGAGCCACGCCCACCCGGAGCGCGCCAGCCAGGTCCTGGTCTTCTCCAAGGGCGCGCCGGACATCCTGCTGTCGCGCTGCACGGCGGAGGAGGTCGGCGGGAGCCAGCGCCCCTTGATGCCGGCGCGGCGCGCCGAGATTCTGGCCCACGTCGAGGGGCTGGCGCGGGAGGCGCTGCGCACGCTGGGTGTCGCCTACCGGACCCTGCACCGCGACCGGCTGACGGGCCAACTCAGCGAGGACGTGGAGGAGCAGTTCGTCTGGCTGGGGGTGGTGGGGATGATCGACCCGCCACGCGACGAGGCCAGGGCCGCCGTCGAGGTCGCGCAGGGCGCGGGCGTGCGCGCCGTCATGATTACGGGCGACCACCCGACGACGGCGACGGCGATTGCCCAGGAGTTGGGTATCCTCCAGCCCGGCGCGCGGACAATGACCGGCGCTGAGTTGCAGAAGACGGACGACAGCCGGCTGCAGAGCGTGGTCAAGGCGGTATCGGTCTTCGCCCGCGTCGCGCCGGAGCACAAGCTGCGCATCGTGCGCGCCCTCAAGGCCAACGGCGAGATTGTCGCCATGACGGGCGACGGCGTCAACGACGCGCCCGCTCTCAAGACGGCGGACATCGGGGTGGCGATGGGCATCACCGGCACCGACGTGTCCAAGGGCGCGGCGGATATGATTCTCACCGACGACAACTTCGCCTCGATTGTCGCCGCCGTCGAGGAGGGCCGCTCCATCTTCGCCAACATCCAGAAGTTCCTGCGCTATCTGCTGTCGTCCAACGTCGGCGAGGTGCTGGTCATGTTCCTGGGCGTCGTCCTGGCGCGCTGGCTCAACCTGGCGCCCGAAGCCGGCTCGACCATCGTCGTGCCCCTGCTCGCCACCCAGATTCTGTGGATCAACCTGCTCACCGACTCGGGACCGGCCCTGGCGCTGGGCATCGAGCCGGCCGACACCGACGTGATGCAGCGCCGCCCGCGCGACCCGCGCAGCCGCGTCATCGACGGCTGGATGTGGTTCGACATTGTCTTCGTCGGCCTCATCATGGCCGCGGGGACGCTGCTGGTGATGGACTGGGCGCTGGTGGGCGGCCTGGTGACCGGCGTCGCGGGCGACATGCGCTACGCCCAGACAATGGCCTTCACCACCCTGGTCTTCTTCCAATTGTTCAACGTGTTCAACGCCCGCTCGGACGAGACGAGCGCCTTCCACAAGCTGTTCACCAACCGCTGGCTGTGGCTAGCCATCGCCGTGTCGGCCGCGCTCCAGGTCGCCGTCGTCTACACGCCCTTCTT
>CAZLBQ010000556.1:0-4070 GCA_964557745.1 uncultured Anaerolineales bacterium | reverse complement strand
GCGCTGGCGCCGCCCCCGCGAGTATACAAACTCCCCAAGGTCGCCACCGCCAACATCCCTAACTTGCGAGTGTTCGATGTCCGTTCTCACTTGCGTCCCAACTCGGTTCGTTATGTCGTCTTCGGTCGTCGCCCTATTGAACCACATTTCTAGCTTCCGCCATAGCCACTTTCTGGTAAAATAACCTGTAAATTGGGTGGTAAGACCAAGTGGTAAACCGATGACTTCCGAGTTGACCTTTGGCGAGTGGCTCAAGCGGCGGCGGCGGGGCCTGGGACTGACCCAGGACGACCTGGCAGCCCAACTCGGCTACTCGGTGCCACTATTGAGTGGAGCTATGAGTTGCTCACGCCTGCCGAGCAGAGGCTCTTCACATCCCTGTCGGTCTTTGTGGGTGGCTTCTCCCTGGCCGGGGCGGAAGCCATCGCTGGCGCAGGGGAGGCGGCTGAGGCGGACGTGCTGGACGGACTCCAATCTCTCCTGGACAAGAGCCTAATCCGGCGGAGCGAGGACGGTGGCGGCGAGCCGCGCTATCGTATGCTGGAAACCATCCGCGAGTATGGCCTGGAGCGGCTAAAGGCGAGCGGTGAGGCAGACGTACGCGAGTGGCATGCCCACTTCTACTTGGCGCTGGCCGAGCAGGCGGAGGCCGAACTCAAAGGCGAGCGGCAGGCGCTTTGGCTCGCTCGTCTGGAGAACGAGTACGATAACCTCCGCGCCGCCCTCCGCTGGAGCCAGGACCACGGGATGGGGGAGATGACACTGAGGTTCATCGGGGCCTTGTGGCGCTTCTGGTGGGTGCGCGGCTACCTCAGCGAGAGCGTTGGGTGGATTCGGGCGGCGTTGGCGGCCACAGACAGACCAACGGCCGACTATCAGCGGCTCCGCGCCAGGGCCCTCAATGGCGCGGGCAACCTCGCCTGGGCGCAGAGCGACTTCGTGACGGCCCGCGTGTGTCATGAGACGGCGCTGGCGATTTGGCAGGCATTGGCCGACGATCGGGGTCTGGCGACTTCACTGGGCAACCTCGGCATCGTGGCCAAGGCCCAGGGTGATTACCCCACCGCGCGCGCTTTCCACGAGCGCAGCCTGGCCCTCTCGCGCCGTCTCGATGACCGCTTGAGTGTCGCCTTCTCACTCAACAACCTGGCGCTGGTGGCCGACCTGCAAGGCGACTATGACACAGCGCGGGTCTTGTTCGAGGAGAGCCTGGCGCTGCGGCGTGCACTCTCGGATGAGCGCGGGGTCGCCACAATCGTCGGCAATCTTGGCTTCCTGGCGTACCACCAGGGTGATATGCAACAGGCCCGGCTTCTGATTGAGGAGAGCCTGGCGTTGCAGCGTCGTCTCGGCGCGCGGCTGGGCATCGCCAATGCCCTCAACGACATGGGGAACGTCGCCCACTGCGACGGTCGGTGGGCCGCCGCGCGCGACCTGTATTAGGAAAGCCTGGCGATCCGACGGGAGATTGACGACCATGTCGGCTGTGCCAAGAGCCTACACGACCTAGAGCAGTTGGCCCTGGACGAGGGCGACTATGACCAGGCGCGCCGTCTGTTAATCGAGAGTCTTGCCCTGCGACGCCAGATGGCGAACCGTCAGGATATCGCGGACAGCCTGCTCTCACTGGCGGAATTGGCCGTTCGGGTCGGCGACGCAGAGCGGGCCGCGCGTCTGTTAGGCGCCGCGGAGGCGCTCCGCGACGGGCTAGGCGCTGTCATCCACCGCGTGGCTCGCGCCCGCTATGACGCGTATCAGGCTCTGGCGCGGGCCGCGCTGGGCGAGAGCGCCTTTTACGAGGTGTGGGCGGCAGGGCGTACCCTGACGCTCGAGGCGGCGCTGGTCGTGGCGCTGGCCTAGCCGTGCAGGAGGACCATGTCAGAGGCGTTCGTTTTTGGCATTGACGGCGGGCAGACGGCGACCAAGGGCGTGCTGGCGACCGTCGACGGGCGCGTGCTGGCCTACGGGCGCGGCGCGCCCCTGGTCCACCTCGCCGCCCAGGGCGGGCCGGACCAGTTTGTCGCCGCGCTGCGCGAGACGCTGGCCGACGCCTGGCGCAATGCCGCCCGTCAGCCGCACCCTCTCGCCGCCATCGGCCTCGGCCTGACCGGCGTCGACGCCGACGGCGCGGAAGCCGCCCTCGTGCGCGCCCTGCTGCCCCAGGCCGTTCAGGCCGCGCGGGTCGAGGTGCGCGGCGACGATGAGACGGCGCTCATGGGGGCGCACCTCGACGGCCCGGGCATCATGGTCATCGCCGGCACCGGCTCCGTCGCGCTCGGCAAGGACCGCCGCGGCCGTCTGGTTCGGGCGGGCGGCTGGGGCTGGCTGCTCGGCGACGAGGGCAGCGGGCTGGCGATTGGCCGCGACGGTCTCCGGGCGGCCCTGCGCGCCCTGGACGGCGTGGACCCGCCAACTCGTCTGACCGACATTGTCCTGGCCCACTTCGGCGTCGCCCGCCCCCGCGACATCAAGGCCCTCGTCTACGCGCCGGACTTCGGCGCGCGGGGCTTCGCCTCCCTGGCCCCCCTCGTCGCCGTCGCCGCCCGCGACGGCGACGGCACAGCGCGCGCCATTCTGCGTCAGGCCGCCGACGCCCTGGCCCGCCAGGCGCTGGCCGTCGTGCGCCACCTCGATTTCGGGGAGGAGACCGTCTACGTCGCGCCGGTCGGTGGGGCGTTCGCGCACCTGTGGCGCTTGCGCGATGGCTTCACCGAGGCGCTGGCCGCTGCCGACCCGCGCCTCGTCGTCCGTGACCCCCTCCAGCCGCCCGTCATCGGCGCTCTCCTCCTCGCCTACCACGCCTTGGGTATATTCCCAGACCTGAGACAGAATTGACAGAATTTCGATAATTAACATAACGACCAAATTCTGCTCATTATGACAATTCTGTAAATTCTGTCTCCTGACTGAGAGGGTAACGCTTACCATGTCCCAATCTCTCCTTGACCGGCTGCGGGGCGGGTTGATCGTCTCGTGCCAGGCGCCCGCCGACAGCCCCATGGCGGGGCCGCGCTTCATGGCCGCCTTTGCCCGCACCGCCGTGGCGGGCGGCGCGGTCGGCGTCCGCGTCGAGGGCCTGGCCGATGTGCGCGCCGTCCGCCGCGCCGTCGCCCTGCCCATCCTGGGCATCCGCAAGGCGTATGATGAGCGCTGGCCCGTCTACATCACGCCCACCCTGGCCGACGCCCGCGCCCTGGTGCGCGCCGGGGCCAACATCATCGCCCTCGACGCCACGCACCGCCCCCGCGCAGGCGGACTGTCGCCCGAGGCGCTCATCGCGGCCATCAAGACCGAGCTTGGTGTGCCCGTCATGGCCGACATCGACTCGCTGGACGAGGGGCTGGCCGCCGCCGCCGCCGGCGCCGACCTGGTCGCCACGACCATGGCAGGCTACACCCCCGCCCGCCCCGCGACCGTCGGCCCTGACCTCGACCTGCTGCGCGAGTTGGTCCAGCGGGTCCAGACGCCCGTCGTCTGCGAGGGCCGGGTTCGCAGCCCCGACGATGTCGCCGCCGCCTTCGCCGCGGGCGCATACGCCGTCGTCGTCGGCACGGCGATTACGAACCCCTTCGCCCTGACCAAGGCGTTTGTGGCGGCTGCGCCAGGAGAAAGGTAGCGAACGAGGGAGGCATAGAACACGGATATACAGAATGGGCGGATCAGAGATGGGCATGATCCGTTCATTCTGTTCATCCGTATTCTATACCTCTGTGCGCTCTTGTCTAGACAGGCTTGACACTTTTGCGGCTTTAGGGTAACATGCAGACGCCGTCGTGCTCGTTCGATTGGCCCCACATCAAACGGATTGTGTAGACAACGAGACTCAACGAGGAGGATGACGCATGACCCACCTGCACCGCCCGACGCGCTGGCTCGTGGCGCTGGCGCTCGTCGCGCTAGTCGCCGTGGCCGTCGCCTGCGGTGGGCAGCAGCAGGCCGCCCAGCCGCCCGCCGCTGCGCCGACGACCGCGCCCGCTGCCCAGAAACCGGCCGAAGCGCCCAAGGCCGCTGCGCCCACGCAGGCCCCGGCCGCCAAGCCGACCGAAGCGGCGGCTGACAAGCCGGCCGCG
>CAZLBQ010000555.1:0-4076 GCA_964557745.1 uncultured Anaerolineales bacterium | reverse complement strand
CGTGGCCCACAACATCGCCAAGTTCGAGCAGCACGAAGTCGACGGCCAGCAGAAGCGGGTGTGGGTCCATCGTAAGGGGGCGACACGCGCCTTCCCGCCCGGCCACCCCGAGATTCCCGACGCCTATCAGGCGATTGGGCAGCCGGTCATCATCCCCGGCGACATGGGCCGCGCCAGTTGGGTGCTGGTCGGGCAGGAGGGCAGCATGCGGCAGACGTTCGGCACGACGTGTCACGGGGCCGGGCGCGCCCTGAGCCGGACGGCCGCCGTCAAGCAGGCGGAGGGCCGCCGCATCGACACCGAGTTGGAGAAGCAGGGCGTCATCGCCCGCGCCCGCAGCCACAAGGGCCTGGCCGAGGAGCAGCCCGCGGCCTACAAGAACGTCGACACGGTCGTGGATGTCGTCCACGAGGCGGGGCTGTCGAAGCAGGTGGCGCGCATGAAACCAATTGGGGTGATCAAAGGATAGCCGGCCATGACAACGCGTGCGCGCCTCTTAGAGGCGCTCAAGGCTTCTCCATCAGGCTGCCCGGACGGGTGCGAGACGACGCGCGCCCGGTTCCCGGCGGCCATCGAGCGCGAGGTGGCGGGCGAGGGGCCGGACGAGACGCTGTACGCCCGCCTGGAGCAGTGCCCCACCTGCGCCAGGGAGTACCTGACGCTGCTGGACATGGCGGCGCGGCTCGACCGCGACCCGTTGCGCGCGGCGGATACCCCGCCGCTCTCCCTCCCATTCGGCGTTCGCCGGACCCAGCGTGACGCCGAGGATCAGCGTAGCCGCCGCGTGGCCGAAGACGCCGCACCCTATGAGGGCGAATCGCCCACGACCGACCCTTGACCGCCGACCGCTCATCCTACCCGAAACAAGGCGCGGCCTGGAGAAATGTTCCTCCAGGCCGCGCCTTGTTGGGTCATCATGCCATGAGCTGGCACGGGATTTGCCTATCTGCGTTGCCTGGCGAGTCCAGGAAGAACGGCTACATTGGTGTCGAGTGGGAGGGACGTGTGATCATTCCATTGGGGCGGCGCAGCCCTGCCTTTAAGCTTCAGTCGCGCGAGGCGCAGATTGGGGACTTGAGGATTCATTACCAAGTCGGCGGCACGGGCAAGCCCATCGTGTTTATCCACGGTCTGGGCGGCTCGACGCGCTGGTGGAGCCGCAACGTTGAAGCGTTCGCGCGCCGTTACCGCGTGTACGTTGTCGACCTGGTAGGGTTTGGCGCCAGCCAGTGTGGTCACCCGTTCGTCCTGGCCGACGCGGCGAGCTATCTCTCGCGTTGGATGACGCGCGTCGGTATCCAACAAGCTACCGTCGTCGGCCACTCCATGGGCGGCTACATCGCCGCCGAGCTAGCCGCTGATTATCCCCATAAGGTCGATAAGCTCATCCTGGTGGATGCCGCAGCAGCGCCGTTTGATCCGAGCTATGTCAAGACAGCCGTGGGCATGGTCAGCAGCCTGCGCTCGACACCGCTGAGCTTGCTCTCGGTTATGGTCACGGATAGCTATAAGGCCGGACCGCGCACGATTGTCAAGGCGGCGATGGAACTCAAGAATACCGATCTGCGCGCGAAGTTGCGCCGCATCCAGGCGCCGACGCTTATCGTGTGGGGGGAGAACGACACCGTCACCCCGCGGAAGATGGCGGATGTGCTCCGCCAGGCGATTCCAGGCGCGGAGTTCAAGCTCATGAAGCGGGTCGGGCACTCCCCGATGTGGGAGAGGCCCGCTGAGTTCAATCAGACTCTCCTGCACTTCCTGGGCGAGGCGCCGGCCATCCTGCGCACCGCGCGGACCAGCCTGCCGCCACGCGATCCCTGGCCCCATCTGGTCCGGACGCTCAATCGCCTCGACGAGTACGTGGAGCAGAGCCGGGCCTCATGAGGCGGACGTTAACTCTCTAGCGGCATGCCCCGCGTGGCGATCCAGCCACCGAGCGTGCCAGCGAGGATTGCCAGCATCAGCCCCAACGTCGTGAGGGTATCGCTCGGCGGCGCGCCCAGCAGCAGGCTGAAGACAATATTACTGATGAATGCCGTGAGGGTGCCATGAAAGGCGCCCTCGCGGCGCGCCAGACGCCCGGCCAGATAGCCCCCCAGCCCGCTGAACGCAATCCCCAAGACGAACGCCGGCCAGAACAGCGGACTGGCGCGGAGCAGGCTCTCGGCCAGGGCCGCATCGGTATCCGGGTCGATCCCAACAGCCACGCTGACACCAAGCCCCATGAGTTGGCTGAGAAAAACGTCGGTGAGGACGCCCCACAGCACCGGTACCCAGGCAATACGCCGCAGTTGTTCCATAACGAGTCCCTTTGACCTTCGCCTCATGGGGTTTCACCCCGTCCAATCCGCTCAATTGTACTCTCGATTCGCATGGAGCATGGATTTGTCGCGCAGAGCGTATCTGGGTGGGGAATTCTACGTTTATACAGAGTATTTACCGGTATCCCCGTAACACTTCTCCCCCTTTCAACGTCCTCATTTCTAGCGCACATCCCTTTGGGCGGCGCAAGCCGTCCTCTCAGCCGAAGGTAAAGCGAATGCGATATCGTTCCCCCTGGATTCTCGCCGCCGTGACGCTGCTGGCGTGCGCCGCGCTGCTGGCGGGTCTGTTCACGGCGCGCGGCCTCGACGCTGCCGTCGCCCCTGACGCCGGCGACCAACCGCTCGCCACGCCGACGCCCACCCCTCTGCCGGCCGCGTGGTGCGGCCGGGTGATCGCCCGCCTCAGTTGTTACCCTGCGATGCCCCTCGTGCGGCTCTTCTACCCCTGTGACGGCAGCGGCCCGTATGCCATTAACTTACCGCTCGAGAACGGCTATTACCAGTTGATCAATCCCCAACTGACGCAAGCCACGGTGTGCGCCAGTGTCGATGGGACAGGCGTTACTGCTACCGTCATCACCGCCGAGGTGAAGGACGGGACATACACTTCATGTTCCGCGTGCCAGGCGTCGCTCGGCCCTACGGCGACCCCGACGGTGACACGGACGCCATCCGCGACTCACCCGCCGACGAACACGCCCACCGCAAGCCTGACGCCCACCCCCTCTAACACCGCGCCGCCCACGTCGACCCGCACAGTGACGCCGACGCGCACCATCACCCTGACGCCGACAGACACGCCGGAACCAACCGACACGCCGCTGCCCACCAACACGCGCACGCCGACGCTCACGCGCACTCCCAGCCTGACGCCAACGGCGACGCCGATTGTGCCGACGGCGACACCCACGGCCACACGGACGCCGAGTACCACGCCTAGCGCGACGCTGATCGTGCCGACGATCACCCCAACGGCGACCAGCACACTCACGCCCACCTTCGTGCCAGGGGCGTTTAGCATCAGCGTTGATCACGGACCAAACAGCAGCTACAACCTGGGCGAGTTGGTCAAGATCAACTATACGCTGCCCTACTATCCGGCTCTATTCGCCATCTACCGTGATACGCTGTCCGGCTCGGATTTGATGCTCAAGGGCACGGCGCTCGGCCCAGGCTCGATCCTCAGAACCATCACGACGCCCAGTGGACCGCGCAGCTATCGTCTTGTCCTGTACAACGGCGACACGGTAGTGGATCAGGTCAGTGTCGCGGTGAATGTCCCCGACCAGGTGGCAATCGGCGTCGATCGTGGACCTGGCAGCACGTACAGCCTGGGCGACTACATCACTTTCCAGTACGCGACGAGCCGCGCCATGCGCGTCGTCATCAGCGGCTGCCCCCAGGGCTATCCCTGCTACACTGTCTACCAGGCCCAGGTGACGGGACCGGTGCAAGTCTCGTTTGGTGGAACCGTGGGCAACCAACCGGGCCCGCGACGGTACCGCATCGACGGCTTCGTGGATAACGCCCTCGTCGCCACGGCGAGTGTCGATATCTTCGTCCAGACACCCGCTACGCCCACTCTGATTCCGACGTGGACCCCACCGCCGCCCCCGCCTCCCACCGCTACCCGGACGGCAACGGCCACCGTGACCCCCACCGCTATCCCCACCCTGACGCCTACCTGGACCCCCTGTGGGGGGGATTGCGCTCAGACCCCCTACCCGTCGTCCGCTAGGTGGGCGGTGGCGC
>CAZLBQ010000554.1:0-4090 GCA_964557745.1 uncultured Anaerolineales bacterium | reverse complement strand
CGCACGGCCCCACGTCGCCCATCATCCAGAAGTTGGTCTTGTCGCCCATGCGGTGAACTCGGCTGGGCGGCAGGCCAATCTCGTCGGCCCACACGTTGAACGCCTCGTCGTCGTCCCGGTAGACGGTCGCGACGATGCGCTCGCCGGGCAGGCCCAGGGTCTCGGTAACGAAGCGCCAGGCGTAGTGGATGGCGTCGCGCTTGAAGTAGTCGCCAAACGAGAAGTTGCCCAGCATCTCGAAGAAGGTGTGGTGGCGGGGCGATGGGCCGACGTTCTCCAGGTCGTTGTGCTTACCGGAGACACGCATGCATTTCTGGGACGTCGTGGCGCGGGGATAGCTGCGCTTCTCGGTGCCCAGGAAGGTGTCCTTGAACTGGACCATGCCGGCGTTGGTGAAGAGCAGCGTTGGGTCGTCGGGCACCAGGGACGAACTGGCGACGATGGTGTGTCCGTTGGCCTTGAAAAAGTCCAGGAACGCCTGGCGCAACTCCGCGCTGGTCATCTTCTCACTCATAGGGTCTCCTCGCCTGCTGGCTGTATTGTAGTCCTGACTCACTGAAGTCAACAAAAAAGGCCCGTCCTGTCGAAGGACGAGCCGCTGCCCGTGGTACCACCTTGCTTTCCCGACGCCCCACGCGCAGGCGTCAGTCTCGTTGCGAGCGCCGCCGAAGCGAAGCTCTGCCCCATGATAACGGAGGGCGGGCCGGCCAAAACTAGTCTCGACAATCGTCAATTGTCAAGTGACAATTATCAAATCAGTCGGATGAGACTTGATAATTGACGATTGACCATTGACCATTGCAATTTCGCCCGGCGTCTCAGGGGTGGCGTTCGGCGGGTGCGACGTGTCGGGCTTCCACCCTCCCCGACTCTCTGGAACGCGCAGACCAACCTACTCTTCCCCATCAGCGACGTTGTCTATTGTCCTCTAATTATAGCCGGGCGGAGGCCACTCGTCAAAACCCAAAGGGTTGACCGCGCGTCCGCCGTTGGGCTGATTGTTGTTCTCTGAGTTGAGCTTAGTTTGTTTTCCCCTGTTGTAGCGCATTGACTACACGAAGGCTTCGCGAGCATCGAAGCGCTGCGGCTCGGTGTCCATGATGATGCCGCCCGTGATCTGGAGACTGAGGGTCGGGTTAACGGGCCGCATAAGGAGAGCGGCCCAGTCGGGTCTGGGCCGCTCGTGGGCGGTGGCTGGCAGGCCGGCGGCTAGTCGTCCAGCACGAAGGTGATGCTCATGTTTACCTGGTAGTTGACGATCTTGCCGTTGTCGATGGTGATGCTCTGGTCCTTGATCCAGGCGCCCTTGACGTTGCGCAACGTCTTGTTGGCGCGCTCGATACCCTTGCGGATGGCATCGTCGAAGCTGACGGGCGATTGAGCGCTGATTTCGGTGACGCGGGCGACACTCATGATAGACCTCCGTATAACGTGGGCCGGTCGGCGCTGACCGGGCAGGCGGGGAGCGCATCTCCCCTGCCCATTCTAGCCTATTTTGCAGCGGCTGGCAACAGCCCCTATGGCTGCCGCCGGCCCGTTTAACGTAGCTCGGTCATAGAGGGCTTAGCGCGTAGCGGTGCGCTGACCTCGCGGGTGTAGTAGCCGGGCTGGGGTTCCAGGAGACCTGGCTCGTGAATCAGGCGCTTCTCAATTCGGCGTAGTCGTTCCGCTCCATTGCGGATAGGCCCTCATCCGGTTGGGCGATTGACAGTCGTCTCGCCTACCCTATAATACGAGGCAGAGAGAGTCAGTAAAGGATGTTGATGATGGAAGCATTGGCGCACAAAAGATGCGTACCGTGTCATGGTGGGCTGCCCAGCCTCAGTGATACCGAGATCGCGGCATTGCGCCCCCAAGTACCGGCATGGACCATCGTCGAGCGCGACGGCATCCGGCGTCTGGAGCGCATCTTCAAGTTCAAGACGTTCGCCCAGGCGCTCGCCTTCACCAACCGTGTTGGGGCGATTGCCGAGGCCGAGGACCACCACCCAGCCCTGCTGACAGAGTGGGGCAAGGTGACGGTAACGTGGTGGACGCACGCCATCCGCGGCCTGCACGAGAACGACTTCATTATGGCGGCGAAAACCGACGAATTGTATTACGCCTAGCCAATCTGGGGACGGTAGACGGAGGACGGTAAACGACCGCACTTCGTTTACCGTCCTCCATTTTTGCATTTCGGTGTTGGCAAAGGTATAGCGGGGTGACTACACGAAGAAGGGTGAACACGCAAGTTCGCCTGTGCGCCAGAATCCCGTGCGGCCGCCCGGCTATGCTATAATTCACCTTATCCCCAGAGGAGGCGAGTATGACGGTTCCGGTGGACGAGCAAGTCGAGATTCTGATGCGTGGCACGGCGTATGGTGACGAGGTGACGCGCAAGAACATGGAAACCGAGCTGCGGGCGCGGCTCCAGGAAGGCCGGCCGCTGCGCGTGTACTGCGGTTACGACCCAACCAAGCCTGACCTGCACGTCGGCCACACGATCACGATGCGCAAGTTGCGCCAGTTCCAGGACTTGGGCCACAACGTGACGTTCCTGATTGGGACGTACACCAGCCTTATCGGGGACCCTAGCGACAAGAACAAGCTCCGTCCGATCCTCACACCTGAGCAGGTCGAGGCCAACGCGCGGACGTACGCTGAGCAGGCGTTTAAGATTCTGGACCGCGATAAGACGACGATTCGCTATAACGCCGAGTGGCTGGCGAAGTTGACCTTTGCGGACCTGATCCAGATTGCGTCGAACTTCACGCTCCAGCAGTTCTTGCAGCGCGAGAACTTCGCCAAGCGCTTCGAGGCGGGCGACGCTATCTACCTGCACGAGACGTTCTACGCCTTGATGCAGGCCTACGACGCGGTGGCGATGGAGACGGACGTCCAGGTGGGCGGCAGCGACCAACTGTGGAACATCATCGTGGCCGGGCGCAAGCTGCAGGAGGTGTTCGGCCAGCGGCCCCAGATTGGCATTATCACGGCCATCCTGCCGGGCACCGACGGCGAAGTCAAGATGTCCAAGTCCATCGGGAACCACATTGGCATCTTCGACGCGCCCAACGATATGTACGGCAAGGTGATGAGCATTCCGGACAAGGCGATGTGGCTGTACTACGACCTGGCGACGCGCTTCCCAACGGCGGAGATCCAGCGCGTGCGGCACGGGGTGGAGAGTGGGGCGCTCCACCCGATGGAGGCCAAGAAGCAGTTGGCCCACGAGATCGTCGCCGTCTTCCACGACGAGGCGGCGGCGGACGCGGCGGCGCAGCACTTTGCGACGGTCTTCCAGCAGCGCGAGCTGCCGGACGACATGCCGACGTTGACTCTCGACGGCGGGCAGACGATTGTGGACCTGATGGTGGCGGCGGGCGTGGCGGGGAGCAAGAGCGAGGCGCGGCGGCTGATCGAGCAGGGTGGCGTCCGGCTGGACGGCGAGCGCATCGACCAGCCCGCGTTCGAGGTGCCGACGCGGGAGGGCGTGCTGCAAGTGGGGAAGCGGAAGTTTGTGCGGCTCGTTGCGCCATAGACTCATCTGACAGAATTTACAGAATTTACAGAATAACACGTTCTGGTTCGTGTTATTCTGTAAGTCCTGTTGAGAGCAAGTATGCCTTCCAAGAGTGAGATGTACACGAGCTATCACGTCGCCTCGCTGCGGCAGTGGGTGGTCGATGTCGAGCCGAGCGAGGCGGCGCCCAACCTGATCTACCTGCGCGGGCACTGCCCGGCCAACGGTACGCGCTACGGGTTCATGACCCACGAGCGCCAGGAGATCCCCAGCCGCGTGCAGGCGATTCGGGGCCTCAAGGGCATCCAGCGCATCGAGGACGGCTTCTACACCTCGATTGTGTACTGTGAGCCGGAGCGCCAGGCGGCGCTGGTTGAGGAGATGCGCGGGCGGCTGGCGCAAAACGGTTTCCTGACGACCGCTGAGTGGGAAGGACGGGCGGCAGAGGCGGCCGTTGACGCCGACCCGCGCCCGAAGAGCCACTTGCGCAAGAAGTACACATAGCGCCACCCTTCCGACTGTCAGGCTGAGAATGCCATGTCGCCATCGACAGGCGACGAGGCAGAAACCCCGCGGACGGTCATA
>CAZLBQ010000553.1:0-4095 GCA_964557745.1 uncultured Anaerolineales bacterium | reverse complement strand
GCGCGGCCTTGGCCGTCCCGCCGCTCGTCTCCACGAACCACGGCCCGTAGTGGCGCGTCGTGGTGTTGCCGACGGCGTCGCGGCCCTGGAGGTGGACGTACCACGCCCCGGCGGTCGGGAACTGGGCCGCGTAGGTGCGGCCGACGAACGGTGTCCCCCCCGACGGGATGGTGTTGCTGATCTGGTCGACGACGGCGACGGTCGTGACCTCGCCGCTGCCGTCGTGGAGCGGGGCCCAGAACAGGTTGACCGTGGCGGGCGCGGCCAGGTGCGCGCCGGGGTTGGGTGACGCCGTGCTGACAAACGGTGTCGGGCCGAGGTTGTCGACGCGGAAGAAGCCGCTCTGGATGGTCGTGTTACCCGCCCGGTCGCGGGCGCGGACCCGCAGCGGGTAGGCCGTGAAGTCGTGGCCCAGGCCCGCCTGGACCTTGAGCGTCCACGTGTCGTTGACCAGTTCGGCGGGCGTCCACGTCGCCCCGCCGTCGGTGCTGACGTCGACGCTGCCGACGCCGCTCGTCGCGTCGCTGAACGTCCCGTTCATGATGATCGTGCCGCTGATGGGCTGTGTCGTCGAGCGGATGTCCACCGTCGGCGCGACGCTGTCCTTGACCAGAGTGACGACGGTGTCGTGGGAGGCGCTGGAGCCGGCGGTGCGGCCGGCGCGCAGGGTGAGGGTGTGGGACCCCTCGCCTGCCAGCGTGACCGACTTGCTCCACGTCGTGGCCTGGGCGAGCGGGTTATCCAGCGTCGCCAGGCCCTGGGACGCGTTGTCAACCAGGACTTCGACCCGGCCGTTGCCGTCTGTGGCCGCGAAGTGGACCGGGCCAACGAGAGTTAGCGTGGTCGAGATGACGGCGCTGCCGGGGCGCGGCGTGGTCAGGGCCGCCTCGTTGCGCGTCGTGGCGACCGTCACCTGGCTCGTCGCGCTGCGGGCGACGTTGCCCGCGCGGTCGACGGCGACGGCGGTGACGCGGTGCAGGCCGTCGGGGAGGGCGACGGTCCCCTGGTAGAGGCTGCCGACGCCCAGCGCCCGCGTGGCCGTGATGACCGCCCCGTCAACCGAGAAGTAGACACGGGCCAGGTTGTCCTGCGGGACGCCGCCGTTGTTGACGGTGTCCTGGGCCGTCATCTGGAGTTGGAGGGCTGGGGCGGACGTCTGCAGGCCCGTCGTCGGGGTGATGAGAGCCACGGTCGGCGGGGCGGCGTCGGCGACGAAGGCCGCGCGGAACAGGTCGAGGGTGCGGGTGATGGTATTGCCCGTCACGTCCGTGGGGCGGGTGTACAGGCGGTACAGGCCGTCACCCTGGTAGACGCCACCGCCACTCTTCATATTGATGGGCAGCGTCCAGTACGTGCCTGATTGGTTGGGCGTGCTGAGGGCCGCCGTGAACCACTGGCTGGGCAGGGTCTGGTCGGGTGGCGTGGCCGCGTTGGGCACGTAGCTCACGCCGACCTGGACCGAGGCCACGCCGGAATTGCCGACGGCGCATGTCGTGCCCTCCTTGCCGAACATGAGGGTGACGGGCGTCGCCAGGAGTTCGCTGTAGCCCAGGTCCGCGCGCGTCCCGCCGCCGATGGGTACAGGCTGCCAGTCAAACGGGGCGACGGCGTCGACGGCGGGCGAGCCGAGTTGGAGGCCGTAGTTGGCCGGGTCGGAGGGGTTGGGATCGATGAACAAGGGGTCCTTGTTCTGGATTGTCGTCGGGTCGAGGGCGACCGTCCCGCCCGCGTCCGGGCCGCTGTTCTGGAAGAACAGGTTGTAGCTGTTGAACAGTTGGGCCTGGCCGCTGTCGGTGACGCCCGCGCCGTTGTAGGCGAAGATGTTGAAGCGGGCGTGGACCCACGTCCCCGGGTCGGCCAGGACGAGGCCGGTCCCCGTGTTGTTGGCGACGGTGTTGAACAGGAAGAAGCCGGTCGAGCTGTTGCGGAAGACGGCCGCGTTGCCGGCGTTGGTCTGGAAGATGTTGTGAGTGACGGTGATGCTGTTGGAGTAGCCCGCGACGAGCAGGCCGGCGCTGGCGGCGTCGCTACCCGCGTTCTGGAGGGTGAAGCCCGTCACCTGGACGTTGGTGACACCGTTGAGGGTCAAGGGCGCCCCGGCGCCGCCCGCGTCGATGATGGTAGTATCCGCGCCGCTGCCGATGAGGCGAATGCCGCTCTTGAGCGTGACGCGCTCCTGGTAGGGCTGCTGTTGGGTGTTGCCCGCCACGCCGATGGTGAAGATGCCGCCGCTGGATGGGACGCGGTTGACCGCGGCCTGGATGGAGTTGAACGCGTCGACCTGCCACTCCAGGCCGTCGTTGAGGCATTGCTGACAGTACCCTTGGGAGACGTAGTAGGCCGCCTCCTGCGCCTGGGCGTAGCCGATGTCGATGCGCGCCCCCGTCCCGGCCGGCGTCTTGTCGCTGGGGTCGCCCGCGTCCACCAGCGGCGAGTTCGGCTGCGGGCGGAAGTCGAGCTGGTTGGCGTCGATGAAGCGCGGGTCGGCGTAGATGTTGCCCTGGCCGGGCGTGTCGCCCGGCGGCAGCGCCTGGTCCTGGCCGTTGCGCCAGTAGGCGTTGAAGTCGTGGAGCTTGGTCGTGGCGCACGCCTGGTAGCTGAGAGCCGTGCCGGTGTGGAAAGCGAAGACGGTGTTGCTGATGTCGAGATTGCCGCAGCCGTCGGCCGCCACGCCGTTCGCGTTGTTGACTAGGGTGTTGTTGACCAGGACGCCCGTCGCACGGTCGATGTGGACGGCGGTGACGGTGTTGCGGACGATGACGCGGGTCATACTGACAGACGCGCCGGCGTCGATCTCCAGGCCGGTCTCGTGGCCGTCACCGGCCAGCGTCACCAGCGCTAGACTGGCGTCCTGGACGCCCTCCGCCCCGACGAGCGTGCCGACCGTCGTGGTCGGCGGGGCGACGACGGTCAGGGCCGCGCCGCTGCCGAAGACCCGCACGCCGTTGACGAGGTAGAGGCGCTCGCGGTACAGGCCGGGGTCGACCAGGACCTTCTGCGCGCCGCTGTTGATGGCGGCCTGCAGGTCGTTGAAGGCGTCGACACCCCAGGCGCGGCCGTCGTTGGCGCACTTCTCGCAGAAGGCGGGGTTGACATAAACAGGGACGTGGTAGGTGTAGTAGCCCAGGTCGCCCGCGCTGGCCTTGCCGATGGCGGCCGAGCCGGGCAGCAGGCGGAAGACCTGGCGCGCGGCGTTGCTGAAGGCGGCCTGGGCCAGGGTCATCTTGGTCAGGCTCGTCCCCGTGGGCGGCGAGCGCCAGTCGCTGTCGAGGCCGGCGTTGCTGGCGAAGCCGTTGTGGGTGTTGAGGACGACCGTCGCCACGCCGCTGTTCTGCCACCACTGGGGCAGCGGGGCGGCGTTGGGCAGGGCGACGAACAGGTTGTCGCGCAGGTAGACGGCGGTCGTGATGGGCGCGGTGTTCTGGACCAGGGTGACGCTGGAGCTATTGGCGACCAGAGTGCTGTGGCGCACGTCGACGTTGGCGGTGTGCATGTCGATGCCGACGCCGCCCGGCCGGTCGAGGTAGACCAGGACGTTCTCGACGCGGATGTTAGCCGGGTCGGCCAGGTCGGTCGAGCCGGGCGCGCCGCCGTTGTCGACGCGGAGGCCAACGCTGGCGTTGCGGATGGTGAGCTTGCGGACGGTCACGCCGCGTCCGCCGGGCGTCGGGTCACTGGCCGGGAAGAGTTGGAGGCCGGTCCCGCCCTGAGCGTCGAGGAAGACGGCGTCGGGGTCGACGCCCTGGATAGTGATGTAGTTGCGGCCGCTGTGGACGACGCCGGGGCCGTAGATGCCGGCGTTGAGGCTGACGGTGTCGCCGGGCTGGGCGGCGTCGAGGGCCGCCTGGAGGGTGGCGAAAGCGTCCGTCCCCCAGGTGTGGCCGTCGTTGGGACAGGACGCGCAGTAGTCGTCATCGACATACCGGGTTCGTGCTCCCGCCGGGACCGCCGCCTGCGGTGGGGCTGTCATGCGGAAGGCCGACAGGGTGTCGGAGCCGCGGCCTGTGGCGGGGAGGCTGGACAGGGGGACCGGGGCATGGGAGGGACCGAGGTCCAACTCGCGGCGCAAGGCCCGCCGCGTCTCCCCCGCCTCCT
>CAZLBQ010000552.1:0-4102 GCA_964557745.1 uncultured Anaerolineales bacterium | reverse complement strand
CCGAGACCGACCCGGCCGGCTACACCAGCACGTCGCCTAACTCCGTCCCGGTGAATGTGCCCAGCGGCGGCTCGGCGACGGCCGACTTCGCCGACCGCCAGGTCGGGACGATCAGCGGTGTGGTATACATCGACCTCAACGGCAACGCCGTCCCCGATCCGACCGAGGTAGGCATCGCCGGCGTGACAATCACGCTGCGCAATGCTATCACCAACGCGGTAGTCGGGACCACGACGACGGCCTTCAACGGGACGTATCTCTTCACCGGCCTCCCCTCCGGCCTCTACAAGGTCGAGGAGACCCAGCCGGCGGGCTACACCAGCACGACGCCCGACAGTGTCTCCGTCAACCTGCCGCCGAACGGGGCGGGCAGCGCCAACTTCGGCGAGCAGGCCGTCGGCACGGTCGCCGGTGTCTCGTTCAACGACCTCAACGGCGACGGTGTGCAGCAGGCCATCGAGCCGGGCCTGAGCGTCGTGACCGTTGAGTTGGTCAACCCGGTGACACTGGCCGTTGTCGCCACGACCACGACAGGCCCGGATGGCGCTTACCAGTTCACCAGTGTCCCGCCCGGCTCCTACACCGTCCACGAGGTCCAGCCGGCGGGCTACACCAGCACCACGCCGAACGACGTGCCCGTCAGCGTCCTGGTTGGCGGCGCGGCCCACGCCAACTTCGGCAACCAGGCGCTCGGCGCCATCACCGGCGTCGTCTTCTTCGACATGGACGCCAACGGTGTCCAGGGAGTGGGCGAGTTCGGCCTGAGCGGCGTCACGGTGCAGTTGCTGGCCCCCGGTCCCGACGGGGTGCTGGGCACGGGCGACGATGTCGTCCTCAAGACCACGACCACACTGCCGGATGGCGCGTATCAGTTCCTTGGCCTCCAGCCCGGCCCGTACGGCGTCAAGGAGACCGATCCGCTGGGCTTCGTCAGCACGACTCTTAACCTGGTGACAGTCACTGTGCCGGCGGGCGGCTCGGGCGAGGCCAACTTCGGCGACCAGCTCAGCCTCCAGCCGACCCAGGTCCAGGTCAGCCAGATGAGTGGCGCGCGCGAGGACGAGAGCGTCCGCCTGACCTGGCGCACCAGCGCCGAGGTCGATGTTCTCGGCTTCCACCTCTGGCGCAGCCGCCAGGAACACGGCGGCTACCGCCGCGTAAGCCGTCAGCTCATCCCCAGCCACGCCCTGGGGGCGGGCGGCGCGGCGTACGACTATCTCGATGCGCTGCCCCTCGCCACGCGGCTGTACTACCGCCTAGAGATCGTGGGCGGCAACGGCCAGACGGTCGGTTGGTACGGCCCGGTCCGCGTCGATGGGCTGAAGGTTCGCTGGCCCGGCGGCCTGGCCGAAGACTTCGAACCCTAGACACGCTGATTCGGCCCGGCGTCCCACACGGTGCGCCGGGCCGAATCGTTATATGTTCTGTAACTTACCCTGGCTATAATAGGAACGAGCGAGGCAATTGTGAAAGAGTCCGTGAATTTTCTGCCGCTAAGGTTAGTGGACGTTAGGTGAGTAGAAATTCATTGATTTTCTCTAACCTATAGCCTACAATAGAAACAGGCTCTGCGCCTGCAGTTTGAGGGAGAGGAATTCGGGGGGGGCATGACTATCAACAGAATCATCTCACGCGGCAGCAAGAGCGCCAATCGCCGCTGGCGTCCAGTCCTCTTGCTGCTGTTGTCTGTCGCCGGTCTAATCTTGCTACGTGGGGCGTCGCCCGTCGCCGCCGACGACGGGGGTCGCATCCTCGGCCGCGCTCTTCTTTATGGTGTGTCGCCGCCGCTGCGCGATATTCCCGCCCAGGTCACGAAAGCCGACGCACCGGTCGAGTTCCTGGGCGGCCTCGAAGCCGGTCACCTGCTGCCCAAGGGCGGCCTCGACCCGGTCCGCGCCAAGAACGAGATGGCCGCCGGCGCGTCGAAGATCAACGGCCCGATGCCGGGCATCAGCCAGAGCTGGGACGGCAACAGCAACCTCTCGGCCGTGTCAGTGCCCGATGTCACCGGCGACGTCGGGCCGAACCACTACGTCGAGATGGTCAACTTCAACCTCCAGGTCTACAACAAGACGGGCGGCTCGCTCTACGGCCCGTCCGAGCTGAAGGCGATCTGGGGCGCCATAGGCGCGCCGTGCGGCACGACGAACAGCGGCGACCCCATCGTCCTCTACGATCCCATGGCCGACCGCTGGCTGGTCGTGCAGATGATGAATATTGCCGGTAATTACGGGTTGTGCGCGGCGGTCTCGACCTCGCCCGACCCCACCCAGTCCTATTACCTGTACTACTTCCAGTTCAGCACGACGGTCATGTACGACTATCCCAAGCTCGGCGTCTGGCCGGATGGGTACTACGTGACCGCCAACCGCTTTCTGAATGGTACAACCTACCAGGGGCCGTCGATTATTGCGCTCAACCGGGCGGCCATGCTGACGGGCGCGGCTGCGAATTTCCAGGAGGTGCAACTCTCGACGAACTATTTCACGCCGCTACCGGCCGACCTGGACGGCTCGAATCTGCCGGCGCCCGGCTCGCCGAGCTACTTCGTTGAGTTGGGAGCCAGCGAGTTGCATGCCTGGACCGGCGCGGTCAACTGGTCGCCGCCCAGCTTCACGCTGAGCGGTCCGACGGCGCTGACCGTGAACTACTACGATACCCTGTGCGGGACACGCAACTGCATCCCGCAGCCGGGCACGGCGGTCGGGCTGGATCACCAGAGCACCAAGCTCATGTACCGCCTGGCCTACCGCAAGTTCTACGACCACGAGGCGATGGTTGTCACCCACAACGTCAACCTCAACGCGGCGGGCGTCCAGGCGGGGATTCGCTGGTATGAGCTGCGCATCACCAACAACGTCGTCAGCCTCTACCAGCAGGGCACCTACTCGCCCGACCCGACCAATCGCTGGATGGGCGGCATCGCCCTTGACCGCGCCGGCAATATCGCCGTCGCGTACAGCGTCTCCGATGCGACGAGTACCTATCCCGGTCTACGCTACGTCGGCCGCCTGGCGGGGGATCCCGTCGGCCAGATGACGTTCAGCGAGGGGACGATCATCAACGGCGGCGGCGCGCAGACCAGCACGACCTATCGCTGGGGCGACTATGTCGCCATGTCGGTGGACCCTACCGACGAGTGTACCTTCTGGTACAGTAACCAGTATGTGCCGTCGACGGGCGCCGTGGTCTGGCGGCCGCGCATCGCTTCCTTCCAGTACCCGTCGTGCGCCACGACGACCGCGCCGGGTGTGCCCCAGGCGCCCTCGGCGACGCCCAGCGGGTCGGGCATCACCGTCCAATGGTCAGCGCCAGGCTCGAACGGCGGCACACCAGTCTCCGGCTACAAGATCTACCGCAGCACGTCCGGCGGCGCCGAGACGTACCTGACGACGGTTAGCGCTGTGACGTCCTACCTGGACAGCGGCCTGAGCAGCAATACCACCTACTACTACAAGGTCACCGCCATCAATGCCGTCGGTGAGAGTGGTATGTCGGCCGAGGTGTCGGGCTTCTACCAGGGCGCCAGCGTGCCCGGCGCGCCGCAGAGCCTCGCAGCGACGGCGGGCAACGCGTCGGTCAGCCTGACCTGGGCTGCGCCGGCCTCCAACGGTGGGTCGGCCATCACCGGCTACAAGGTCTATCGCGGCACGGCGAGTGGCAATGAGACCCTGCTGACCACGTTGGGGAACGTTCTCACCTACACGGATAGTAGCGTCAGTAATGGCACGACCTACTACTACCAGGTCAGCGCCATCAACAGCGCGGGCGAAGGCCCGAAGTCTAATGAGGCGGCGGCTACCCCGCAAGCGCCTGTCCCGACCGGCGCGCCCCAGAACCTGACGGCAACGGCGGGCAATGCGACCGTTAGCCTGGCGTGGGCGGCGCCCGCGTCCAGTGGTAGCGCCACCATCACCAACTACAAGATCTATCGTGGTACGTCGAGCGGGAGCCAGAGCCTGCTGACCACCGTCGGCAATGTCCTCAACTACTCGGACACGGGCGTCACCAACGGCACGACCTACTACTACAAGGTCAGCGCCGTCAGCAGCGTCGGCGAAGGGGCATTCTCCGCGGTCGTCTCGGCCCTGCCCACCGCGCC
>CAZLBQ010000551.1:0-4112 GCA_964557745.1 uncultured Anaerolineales bacterium | reverse complement strand
GGGTCTGGGCCTCGTCGAGGCGCAGCAGTCGCCCGACGCGCTCGGTGCGAGCGAAGGGCAGCAGGGCCAGGACGGCGACAATCACCAGCCCCACGACCACCGCCAGGGCGCGCCGCCCCTGCATCAGACCCAGGAACAAGAGTGAGGCGGGGACGCCGACCAGCCACGCCCCCGTCGAGAAGGTCAGGAACAGGGCAACCAGGATGGGGACGAGGGCCACCGCGTACAGCAGCCGCCGCGTCCGCGACTCGCCCCATACCAGCAGCGCCACCAGGAGCGGCACGATGCGGCCCAACGTGAGGGCCAGGTTGTTCGGCGAGCCGTAGACGCTGCGCAGGCGGCGTACCCCCTCGGCGGCGATGCCGCCCACGCCGCCGTAGGTCAGGAAGCCGTAGACGGCCAGGCCGACCCCGGCCAGGACGAGGGCGTCGGCCAGCCGCGCCTGCTGCTGCTGGCTTAGCCGCGTCCCCCGCAGGACGACATAGAAGAGGACCGGTTCGAGGATGACGACGCGGAACTCCCGCGTCGCCACGCCCGACAGGAGCGCCACGAACGGCGAGACCGCCCCCAGGATGAGCAGCAATGCGACCGAGACATCGAGCCAGGTCAGCGGCAGCTGGCGCTTCACGGCCAGGCGAAGGCGGAGCAGCAACTCGCCCCCCACCTTCCCCCGTGTCGCTGCGCGCTGCTCCCCCTTCCTCCCCCACGCGTGGGGGGAGGAAGGGGGCAGGGGGATGGAGGAGGGCGCTGTCACGATCTCGCGCCCGAGCCACGCCGCGAAGGTCAGCAGGGTGAGCGTCTCGGCCAGCGAGACTTGCAGTCCGGCCAGCCGCGTCGTCTTGAGGAAGAACGGCGCGCTGAGGACGATGCCCGCCAGCGCCAGGTCCAGCCGCCGCGCCACGAGCAGCGCCAGGAGGGGCAACAGCAGCGCGTTGAGCGGCCAGGGCAGCGCGGCGAATGCGGCCGCGACAGCGGCCAGGAGGGCCACATTGCACACCTCGCCCAACCGGCCCACGCCCGTATCCCACGCCCGCCACGCCGCTCCCCATGGGAGCCGCCGCGTCGCGCCCAGGGCCTGCCAGGCCGCCAGCCCGCTGCCGACGGCCAGCGTGAGCCACACGGGCCACGTCCGCCACCAATCGGGAAGGGGCGCCGGCGCAACGCTCTCCCCTTCAGCAGCCCGCGGGGCTGTCCACGTAGGACGAGGCTGCCCCTGGCCGTCGAGGAGGGTGAAGCCCCACACCGGGTCGTCGGGCGGGACGGTCGGGCGCACGATCATCTGCGTCATCGCTGCTAGCCACGGCCACTCGGCCCGCGCCCGCCGCACGGCGTCCCCACTGCGCTGGGCCTGGACCGCGATGTCGTCGCTGCCCCACGGGGATGGGCGGCCATTCCAGTCCGACGGCAGGGCGTTCCAGCCCCACTCGACGGCCCACACCGGCTTGGCCTCGTCGCCGTAGCGCGCGGCGACTTCGCGCAGGAGGACGGCGCGCGAGAAGTTCAGGACACTCTCATTTACACGGCGGTCGTCCGGTCCGCTCCAGAAGCCGTACGGCTTGATGGCCAGCGCGTCGAAGTAGGGTCGGCCGCCAGCGCGGTAGACCCAGTCGAGATAGGTGACGTCGCTCTGGTTACGTGAGCTGTTCTCTGTCGTCGGTCCCATGCCGCCGCCCAGGACGATAACGCCGGGGTCGCTCGCCTTCGCCGCCGGGTACGCGGCCTGGAGCAGGGCAACGTAGCGCCGCGCCGGGATAAACTCGCCCTGGCTGCTGGCGGCTAGGTTGGGGCTGTCCCACAGCTGGACGGCCTGGACGCGGCCCTGGTAGCGGCGCGTGAACTCGCCTACGAAGTGGGCGAAGGTAGTCGGGTCGGCGGGCGGGGCCAGGGGCGCCGTCTGGTCCTCGCGTGACCGCGCCCACGCCGGCGCGCCAACCAGCATCGCGTTGACCTTCAGCCCCCGCGCCTGCGCCGCTGCGACGAGGCGATCCACCGCCGCCCAGCGGTAGTCGCCCGGCGTCGGCTCGACGGCGGCCCACACGACGCGCTGGCGTACCCAGCCCTGCCCTGCCGCCTGGACAGCGTCCAGTTGGCGGGCCAACTCGACGTCGTCCACGCCCAGCAGGTCGACATTCACGCCCGTCGCCAGCGGCGCGGGCCTGGGGGCGTCGCTGATGCCGCGCGTCTCGGCGCGGTAGGCGCTCACGCTCCGCCCTAGGAGGAGCAGCAGGCCCAGCGCGAGGGCCAGCCAGACCAGGGTCAGAGCGGCCTGGCGTGCGACGACGTACGCGCGGTGCGATGCCTGACCGGGGTCATGCCGAGCGCAGCGAGGCATCTGCTCTGGTGACGTTGGCAGAGCAGACCCCTCACTCCGTTCGGGGTGACGGCGAAAGGTTCTGAGCAGCGGAGCGAGGCATCTGCTCTGTGAGCCTCTCCAGAGCAGACCCCTCACTCCGTTCGCGGTGACAGCAGAGGTGCGCATGATGGCTGAAGCATACAACCACAGCCCGGCATCCGCCAAAAAGCGGGCGGGTTGCGGGAATCTTTGCCACTTTCGACCGCTTCCGCTATAATTACCGCTTGCAATCACACCAGGAGCACCCTATTATGGCAAATCGAGTTGAGATGGCCGCCGAGCGGCGGACCATTACCGGCAAAAAGGTCAGCCAGTTGCGCCGCGCTGGCGTTATCCCGGCCGTGGTCTACGGCCACCACGTGGCCGCGACCAATATCCAGGTGGACGAGCGTGCCCTGAACCAGACGCTCGCGCGCGCGGGCATGAACCGTCTCATCAACATTCAGTTGAGCGGTGGCGATGGTCTGGTCGCCCTCGTGCGCGACATCCAGCGCAACCCCATCTCGCTGCGCGTCACCCATGTCGACTTCCAGGCCGTCAGCATGGACGAGCCGATTGAGACGAGCGTGCCGATTATCCTGGAAGGGACAGCCCCCGCCACCGAGACGGGCGGAACACTCCTCCAGGCGCTCGACAGCCTCGACATCCGCGCCCTGCCCAACGACCTCATCGCGTCGGTGACGGTCGACGTCGGCGTTCTCACCGACTTCGACGCCGCCATCCACGTGCGCGACATTCAGACGCCGGGCCAGGTGACGGTCCTGACCGACCCTGACGCGCTGGTGGCTAAGGTCACGCCGCCGGCGGTCGAGGAAGAGGAAGTTGCCGAAGGCGAGGCCGAGGCAGCGCAGCCTGAGGTCATCAGCGAGACCGAGGCCCAGCGGCGGCGCACCGAGCGCGACGAAGACTAATTGCCTGGCGCTGTGACGGAGGACGGACGACGGGGGACGACTGGCGGGCCTTGAGCCTGGCCCTTGTCCGCCGTCTTTCGTCCTTCGTTCCTTGTCGGGGCGTAGCCGAAGCGGGCCGCCATACGTATCATATCAGGGACTTGTGGTATAATACCTCGCGGCTGCGGGGGCGCACCGCCGTGCGCCCCCTATTGCTAACTCAAGACCCGACGCCGAGGGCGTCCGGAGGCGTGAAAAGCTTGTGATTAGCCTCATCAATTCATTCCTGGGCATGTTCTCGCGCGACATTGGCATCGACCTGGGCACGGCGAACACCCTGGTCATGGTGCGCGGCCAGGGCATTGTCATCAACGAGCCGTCGGTCGTCGCCATTGACAAGCGCTCTAAGAAAGTGTTGGCGATTGGCGCGGAGGCCAAAGAGATGGTCGGGCGCACGCCCGCCAACATCATCGCCATCCGGCCGCTGCGCGACGGGGTGATCTCCGATTTCGACATCACCCAGAAGATGCTCGAGTACTTTATTCATAAAGTTCACGACAAGCTGCGCCCCGTGCCCAAGCCGCGCGTCGTCGTCGGCATCCCGTCCGGCGTGACCGAGGTCGAGAAGCGTGCCGTCCACGACGCGGCCATCGCCGCCGGCGCCCGCGAGGCGTTTCTGATTGAAGAACCCATGGCGGCCGCCATCGGCGCCAACCTGCCCGTCACCGAGTCGATGGGCAGCATGATTGTCGACATTGGGGGCGGCACGACCGAAGTCGCGGTTATCGCCCTGGGCGGCATCGTCGTCAGCAACTCCATCCGCATCGCGGGCGACGAGATGGACGAGGGCATTATCCAGTACGCGCGCC
>CAZLBQ010000550.1:2917-4124 GCA_964557745.1 uncultured Anaerolineales bacterium | reverse complement strand
TGCGCGCCTCCCACGGCGCGACGGTCAGCCAGGTGGACGAGGACTGGGTGTTCTATCTCCAGACGCGCGGCCTGACGCGCACCGAGGCCATTCGCACCATCGTCGATGGCTTCTTCGCGCCCATCATGGGCCGCATCACCCTGCCCAACGTGAAGACCCGTCTGCGCACGGCCTTCGACGAGAAGATGGGCGCGGGCGAGCTGACGACGTACGGCTTCGACGAGGAGTTCTAGCCAACCAGGCGCGGCGGGCGCGCCGCCCATAAAGGGGGAAGCGTATGACAAGCCAGGCCCCAGTGGTCGAACACAGCGGTTTCGCGCATCCTGAAGTGTTGGTGAGCACCGAGTGGGTAGCCGAGCATCTCAACGACCCGAAGATTCGCCTCGTCGAGTCGGATGAGGACGTGCTCCTCTACGAGATCGGTCATATCCCCGGCGCGGTCAAGATCGACTGGCACACTGACCTCCAGGACCCAGTGCGCCGCGACTACCTGGACCGCCGCCACTTCGAGCAGCTGTTGTCCGAGAAGGGCATCGCCAACGACACCACGGTCGTCTTCTACGGTGACAAGAACAACTGGTGGGCGTGCTACGCCTTCTGGGTCTTCCAGTTGTTCGGCCACCCCGACTGCCGCATCATGGACGGTGGTCGCACCAAGTGGGTCGACGAGGGCCGACCGCTCACCAAGGACGTGCCCCACTACGCGGCGACGAGTTACCAAGCCGCCGAGCGCGACGACCACCGCATCCGCGCCTTCCGCGATGAGGTCATGCAACACATCCAGACGCGCGGCCCGCTGGTCGACGTGCGCTCCCCCCAGGAGTACTCGGGCGACTTGCTGCACATGCCAGGCTACCCACAGGAGGGCGCGCTGCGCGGTGGGCATATCCCAGGCGCGAAGAACGTCCCGTGGGGGCGCGCCGTGCGGCCCGACGGCACATTCAAGTCAGCCGACGATCTGCGCGCCATCTACGAGCAGGAGCAGGGGCTGCGCCCCGACGACAACGTCATCGCTTACTGCCGCATCGGCGAGCGGTCGAGCCATACCTGGTTCGTCCTGACCTACCTGCTCGGCTACCAGGACGTGCGCAACTACGACGGCTCGTGGACCGAGTGGGGCAACCTCGTCGGCGCCCCCATCGAGAAATAGCACAGTGCCGAGTGCTGAGTGGGACTGTGGCACTCAGTACTCAGCACTCAGCACTCA
>CAZLBQ010000550.1:0-2817 GCA_964557745.1 uncultured Anaerolineales bacterium | reverse complement strand
ACTCAGCACTCAGTACTTGATACTCAGCACTCAGCACTCGCAACTCAGTACTCGGCACTCAGCACTCGGTACGCATCATGTTCACCCGCCAAGACTACATCGAATTCTTGCTCGACCACTATCAGAACCCGCGCCACAAGGGCAAGCTCGACGACGCCGATGTCGTGCGGCCCGGCGGCAACCCTGGCTGCGGCGACGTCATCACCGTCTATCTCAAGGTCGATCCGGCGACAGACAAGATTACGGGCCTGACCTTCGAGGGCGAAGGCTGCACCATCAGCCAGGCCTCGGCCTCCGTTTTGCTAGAGATGGTCGAGGGCCAGCGCCTGGCCGACGTTGAGGCCATGAGCCACGATGACCTCCTGGACACCCTCGGCCGCGACGTTGTCATGTCTCGCCCCCGCTGCGCCATGCTCTCGCTCGACACCCTTAAGAGCGCAGCGCGGGAATACCGCACCCAGCAGCTTAAGACGGAGGCGGAGCGATCGGAGTGAGAGACACGATCCAGCAGGTGAGGGCTTTTCACACCGTCTTTCGGTTGCACATTGAAAACACCCCTACAGCGCAGATTCCACCCGATGTCGCCGCCCTGCGTGTTCGGCTGTTGCAGGAGGAACTGGACGAGTACCGCGCAGCCGTCGTGACGGGCGATATCGTCGCGGTGGCCGATGCCTTGACCGACCTGGCCTACGTTCTCTTTGGCACGTATGTCTCGCACGGCCTGCAAGATATCGCCGACGACCTTTTCGCCGAAGTCCACCGTAGCAACATGAGCAAGCTCGATGCGGCGGGCCGCCCCCTTTATCGCGCCGACGGCAAAGTCGTCAAGTCCGACCAGTTTACCGCGCCGGCCCTAGAACCGATTGTGCGCCAGGCAATCGCCAAGAGAGACCAGTAGGCTATGGTTGTCCAGCTTAAACCTCACTACACGTCTGAGGAATACCTCCACCTTGAGTGGGAGGCGACCTACAAGAGTGAGTACTATCGCGGTGAGATTTTCGCCTGGTTGGACAACTCAAGGGTCGTCCGTGCCTGGCCTCAGCGAGCGATACGCTGCTCAACAGTCAGGGCCAGTGGCTCTATCACGTGACAGTCGGTTTAGAAACAGATGTCGCCATGCCGTCCATTCAGTTTCGGCTGCCGCTGACCGATGTCTACGACAAGGTTGACCTTCTTGCCGAATAGAATCGGGTGAGTCTTGAAGGTGAGAGAGTTCATGACCATCACAACACCGCAATCGATGGCTGATGTCCTGGACGTGGAGCGTATTCGGGCCGACTTCCCGGTTCTCCAACGCCTGGTCAACGGCGTGCCACTAATCTACCTGGATAACGCGGCGACGTCGCAGAAGCCCATCCAGGTCATTCGCGCCATCGAAGATTATTACGAAACGTACAATGCCAACGTCCACCGCGGCTTGCATGCCTTGAGCGAAGAGGCCACGGCGGCTTACGAGGGCGCGCGCAAGCGCATCGCCCGCTTCATCAACGCGCCCAGTTACCGCGAGGTCATCTTCACTCGCAATGCGACTGAGGCCATCAACCTCGTTGCCTATAGTTGGGGCAGCGAGAACGTGCGGGCCGGGGACGAGATCATCGTCACCGACATGGAGCACCACTCCAATATCGTCCCCTGGCAACTCCTGGCCCAGCGCGCCAAAGCCAAGCTCCACTTCGTTCCCGTCACGCCTGAGGGCTATCTCGACCTGGCCGTCTTCGAGACATTGCTCAATGAGCGGACGCGCATGGTCGCCTTCACAGGGATGTCCAACGTCTTGGGCACCATCACTCCCGCGCGGGACATCATCGCCCGCGCTCACAGCGCCGGCGCGCTGGCCCTGGTCGACGCCTCGCAGCTCGTCCCCCACCACGGGGCCGACGTCCAGGCCCTCGACGCCGATTTCCTGGCCTTTACCGGCCACAAGATGTGCGGCCCGACAGGAATTGGTGTGCTGTGGGGACGCCGCAAGCTGCTCGAAGCCATGCCTCCGTTCCTGGGCGGCGGCGACATGATCAAGGAAGTCCATCACGACGCCTCGCGCTGGAACGACTTGCCCTGGAAGTTCGAGGCGGGTACACCCAGCATTGCCGAGGGCATCGGCATGGGCGCGGCGGTTGATTACCTGAACGCCATTGGCCTGGACAAGATTCGCGCCCACGAGCGCGTTCTGACGGCCTACGCCCTGGAGCGCCTGAGCGCCATACGCGGGCTGAGCCTGTATGGCCCGCCCGCCGAGGACCGGGGTGGCGTCGTGTCGTTCAACCTGGAAGGCATCCACCCCCACGACCTAGCGACACTCCTCGACCAGCGCGGCATCGCCATCCGCGCCGGCCAGCACTGCGCCCAGCCCCTGGTCGAGAGCCTGGGGGCTCACTCGACGGCGCGCGCCAGCTTTTATCTGTACACGACCCAGGCGGAGATCGACGCCCTGGCCGAGGGCCTGGCAGCGGCCCAGGCGGTGTTTGGAGCCTAGTATGGACGCCTTGAGCATGTACCAGGAGAACATCCTGGACCACTATCACAACCCGCGCAACCACGGCACGCTCGACGAGCCGGTCAGCATCCGCCGCGAGGAGTACAACCCGCTGTGCGGAGATCGCCTGACCATCGAGATGCGCGTCGAGGACGACCGCGTGACGGCGGTCCGCTTCCACGGCCACGGCTGTGCCATCAGCCAGGCGGCTATGTCCATGCTGACGGAGGCCATCGAGGGCAAGACACTCGACGAGGTCAAGCAGATTAGCAAGGACGACCTGCTGGAGATGCTGGGCATCCCCATCAGCCCCGTCCGCCTGAAATGCGCGCTACTGTCCCTCA
>CAZLBQ010000549.1:0-4150 GCA_964557745.1 uncultured Anaerolineales bacterium | reverse complement strand
GCAACCCCAGCAGCCGCGCCAGCCCAGCCAACCGGCGGCGCCGGCCGCGCCGGACACGCTGCGGCTGCCGGGCGGGGACCCGCCGACGCTGGACCCGGCGCTGACCCAGGACTCGACGTCGGCGCAGTATATCGTCGAGGTCTTCAGCGGCCTGGTGACGATTGACCGCGACCTCCAGATCAAGCCGGACCTGGCGAAGGACTGGACGGTGTCGCAGGACGGGAAGACCTACCGCTTCAACCTGCGCGACGACGCGAAGTTCCACGACGGCAAGGCCGTCACGGCGCAGGACTTCAAGTACAGCATCGAGCGGGCGTGTGACGCGCGCACGGGGTCGGTGGTGGCGGATACGTACCTGGGCGACATCGTCGGCTGCCGTGACAAGCTGACGCGCAAGGCGCAGGACGTGGCGGGCGTGAAGGTGGTGGACCCCAAGACGCTGGAGATCAGCATCGACGCCCCCAAGCAGTACTTCCTGGCCAAGCTGACGTACCCGACGGCGTTTGTCGTGGATGAGAAGAATGTGACGAGCGGCGGGCGCAACTGGACGAGCAAGCCGAATGGGACGGGGCCGTTCAAGCTGCAGACGTACGACATCGGGCAGCGCATCGTGCTGACGCGCAATGACACCTACTACGGCGACCCCAAGCCGAGCCTGAAGGAGATCGACTTCATGCTGGCGGGTGGCTCGACGATGATTATGTACGAGAACGGCGAGTTGGACATCGCCGGCGTAGGGCCGAACGACATCGAGCGCGTGATGAACCCGAGCGACCCGCTGAACAAGGAACTACTGACGGGCGAGGACCTGAGCACGTCGTACGTGGCGTTCAACGTCCAGAAAGCGCCGTTTGACGACCCGAAGGTGCGGCAGGCGTTCGCGATGGCGCTGGACAAGCAGAAGCTGGTGGACGTGGTGCTGCGCAACACGGTGAAGACGGCGGACGGGATTGTGCCGCCGGCGATGCCGAACTATAAGAACCCCAACCTGAAGCCGTACACGTTTGACGCGGCCAAGGCGAAGCAACTGCTCCAGGACTCGAAGTACCAGGGCAAGCTGCCCGACATCACGCTGAACATCAGCTCGGCCGGCGGCGGCGCGCCGTCGGACCTCATCCAGGCGATGGTGGAGATGTGGCGGCAGAACCTGGGCGTGGACGTGCAGATCGAGCAGACGGAGTTCGCCACGTTCCTGCAGGACGTGAGCCGCAAGCCGATGCCATACCAGATGTACTCGCTGGGGTGGATCGCGGACTACCCAGACCCGCAGAACTTCCTGGACCTGCTGTTCAACGGCAAGAGCCTGGACAACCACACGGGCTACGACAATCCGGAGGTCAACAAGCTGCTGGACCAGGCGGCGACGGAGAAGGACGCGGCCAAGCGGCAGCAGTTGTACCAGCAGGCGGAGCAGATCATCGTAACGGACGCGCCGTGGATTCCACTGCTGCACGGCGTGGACCACCTGCTGGTAAAGCCCTACGTCAAGGGCTACAAGCCCAGCGCGCTCATCGTGCCGGTGTACAAGTACGTTTCCATCCAGAAATAGGGGCTAGGGAACAGGGGCTAGGGGTCAGGAACAGGGAATAGGGAACAGGGGCTAGGGGTTAGGGAACAGGGAATAGGGGGCAGGGGGTAGAGGCCAAGGTCGAAGGAAGTCAGGTCTCTACTCCCCGGCCTCGGAGGGGGGTGGGTGAGCATCAAGAGTTACCAGGACCTGCTGGTCTGGCAGCGGGCGATGGACCTCACCGAGGCGGTGTATGCCTTGACCAAGTCGTTCCCCCGCGAGGAGGTCTATGGCCTGACGAGCCAGCTACGGCGGGCGGCGGTCTCTGTGCCCTCGAATATCGCGGAGGGTCACGGGCGACACACAACCCGTGAGTACTTGAACTACCTATCCATCGCGCGCGGTTCGCTCAATGAGGTTGAAACGCAGATTTTTCTAGCGCAACGGCTGGCGTATATCTCCGAGTCGCAACTCAGCCGACTGCTGAGCCAATCCTCAGAAGTTGGCCGACTCCTGGCTGGTCTGATAAATGCCTTATCCAACCGACACAGCGAATAGATGGCGACAGGCCAGGAGACTACCCCCTGGCCCCTGGCCCCTAGCCCCTAGCCCATGACGGCCCAAATCGTTCGACGGCTGCTGTGGCTGCCCGTCCTCCTGTTTATCCTGACGGTGTTGACGCTGGCGCTGGCCCGCTACGGGCCGGGCGACCCGGTGCAGGTGATGCTGGGGCCACGCGCGCCAAAAGAGGCGGCGGATGCCTTGCGCGAGCAACTGGGTCTCGACCAGCCTTTCCCCGTGTTTGTCACCAACTACATCTGGAACGCGCTGCATGGCGACTTTGGTGAGTCGTACAAGTACCGCGGGCAGGCGGTGGGGGACCTCATCGCCAGCCGGCTGTGGGTGTCGGCGCAGATCAGCCTGACGGCGCTACTGATTGGGACGACGCTCGGCGTGCTGCTGGGAACGCTGGCGGGCCTATTCCGCAACACCTGGCTGGACTACGGCATCGTCTCGACGGCAGTGCTGCTCGACTCGTTCCCCACCTTTGCCATCACCTTGCCGCTGCTGTACCTGGTCGCCGTGCGGTGGCGCGTCCTACCGCCGGGCGGCTGGAACGGCTTGCTAGATATTCGCGCCTTGCTGCCGGTCGCCATCCTGTCAATTGGCCCTATGACAGTGTTCACGCGCCAGACGCGGGCCAATCTGCTGGACGTGATTGGGCAGGACTACATTCGGACGGCGCGCTCGAAGGGCCTGCCGGAGAGCGGCGTCATCCTCGGCCACGCGCTGCGCAACTCGCTGATTCCGCTGACGACCCTGTTCGGCCTGGCGCTGGGCGGCAGCCTGGTAGGCGGGTCGTTCTTCATGGAAGTGCTGTTAGGGATTCCGGGCATCGGCCGGCTGGCGTATGAGACGTTCCTGGCGCGCGACTACCCGGTCATCGTGGCGTTGGTGATTGTGACGGCGACAGCCATCGCGGTGGCGAACCTGGCGGTGGATGTCGCATACGCATATATAGACCCGCGCATCCGGGAGAGTTAAAGAACAGGTGTATGACATCCCTTACTAAACCGTCTCCCGCCACGCCCCTCACCGTCCCGCTGCGCGGGCCTACCCGCTGGAGCCGCTTCGTCGACGCGTGGCGGCGCTTCAGCCGCAACAAGCTGGCCGTCGTCGGGCTGGTCATCGTCTTGGCGTGGGTCTTCGTCGGGCTGGCTGCGCCGTGGATCGCGCCGTACTCGTTCCGCGATACCGACCTTGGCAATGTACGGCAGATGCCGAGCGCCGAGCACTGGTTGGGCACGGATAACCTGGGGCGCGACCAATTCAGCCGCCTGATCTGGGCGGCGCGGACGGCGCTAATCGTCGCGCCGTTCGCCGTCGTCGTCTCGTTCAGCCTGGGCATCGTGTTTGGCGCCCTCGCGGGCTACATGGGCGGCTGGGTCGAGACGCTGATCATGCGCGTCGCCGACGTGCTGCTCGCGTTTCCCAGCATCCTATTTGCGCTGCTGCTAAGCGCGACGCTGAAGCCGGGGCTGGTGGCGGCCATGCAGTCGGTCCCGGCGCTCAAGGACCTGGTGCGCTCGGGCTACGCGGAGTTTGTCATCGTCATCACGGCGCTCAGCATCGTGGGCTGGCCGGGGCTGGCGCGGTTGGTGCGCGGGCAGGTGCTGACGGCGAAGAACTCGCTGTACATCGAGTCAGCGCGGGCCGAGGGCGTGCCGACGTGGCGCATCATCCGCCGCCACGTCCTGCCCAACATTTGGGCGCCGATTATCGTGGTCATGTCGATGGCGCTCGGCGGGGCGATTGTGGCCGAGTCGGCATTGAGCTTCCTGGGGTTGGGGGTCGAGCCGCCCATTCCCAGTTGGGGGAGCATGATCAACGAGGGCTACTTCAGCGGGCTGTGGCGGACGCCCATCGCGCCTTATGTCGTCTGGACGCCGGGCCTGATTGTGAGCGCGCTGGTCTTCTCGTTCAGCTTTATCGGGGACGGTCTGAACGAGGCGCTCAACCCGACGTTGGGGGAGGGGGGCCGGTAGGGGTCAGGGGGCAGTGGGGGGAAGAAGTGGGAAGGCGTAGGAAGGGACGGAAGGCCGGGGACAATCGTCAATCGTCAATCGTCAATTGTCACTGGGT
>CAZLBQ010000548.1:0-4156 GCA_964557745.1 uncultured Anaerolineales bacterium | reverse complement strand
CGACATAGGCCTCGGTCTCGACAATCCGCCCGCCAACTCGCTCCCCATTGAGGACACGTACCAGGCGTTGGCCGAGCAAGTCGCGGGCCACCTGGAGGGTCGGGCGGGCATAGAAGTTACGCGGCAGACGCGGCCTGGCCTGAGCCGTTTCTTGCCCCGCGGCAAACAGCGGCAGAACGGGGTTAGTCACCCGCACCCCCAGCGATGGGCAGCATGATACGCAGCGTATCCCCGTCGCCACATTGGGTGACGGCGGCGGCCGAGGCGGGCAGCGCCTTCTCGTTGAGGAAGAGGACGTACTCGGGGCCGATGCCGTCGGCGTGGCGCTGGTAGGCCTCCTGGAAGCCGGGCCGCTCGCTGAGCGCCGTCAGCACATCGGCGATGGTCCCGCCGTCGCAGTCGACCATGACCTCGCGCTGTCCAACGGCCCGCCACAACGGCTCGCCCATTTTGACCTTAACTGGCATTAGCCCTCCTCTGCCACGGCGACGCCCTGCTCGACCGCGCCGCCCGTCCCGTCGAGATAGCGGAGCCGCCAGCCGCCGGGTGTGCGCTCGATGCCCCACCGCTCACACGACCGCTGGTGCCACGCTTCCAGGGCGCGCACAAACTCGGCCTCACCGACCAGGCAGATACCGTCGGCCATGACCTCCAGCGCCAGGCCATTCGCCTGGTCCACCATCTGGCGAAACTGGTCTGCCCCGTACACCAGTGGCTGCACAACGCCCGACGGGTCGCACGCGGCGGCCATGTCATAGCCAACGAAGGGGGTAGGCGGCGCATCGTTCAGAATCAGACACACGTCGGCGTCGCTGCGGGTGTGGTAGTCACCGCGCGCCAGCGAGCCAAACAGGATAAGCGCCAACGGGTGCAACTCGCGGGCGGCACAGTCCACAAAGCGGCCAACCGCCGCCGTGTAGTGGTAATTCCTAAAGTCGAGACTCAACATGTCCCACGACATCGTTCGCAAGTCGCACCGCCTCCTGGTCAAAGCCTTCGACTGTCACCCCGAACGACGTGAGGGGTCTGCTCTGGTCAGGCTGGCAGAGCAGATGCCTCACTGCGTTCGGCATGACGCCAACTCAAGTCGGCGCTACACGGCTACTTCAAGCTCCCAACATGACACTCTGAGGAAACCGAGCTACGCGCCAGCGCATCTACGGCTCCAGCATGGGCATCTGGATGCCCTGGGCCTGCGCGACCTGGCGGGCGCTGTCGTAGCCCGCGTCGGCGTGGCGGACGACACCCAGCCCTGGGTCGTTGGTCAGCACCCGCTCGAGGCGGCGGGCCGCCTCCGGTGTGCCGTCGGCCACGATGACCTGCCCAGCGTGGAGCGAGAAGCCAATGCCCACGCCCCCGCCGTGGTGGAAGCTGACCCATGTCGCGCCGCTGGCCGTGTTCAACAGGGCGTTCAGAATCGCCCAGTCGGCCACGGCGTCAGAGCCGTCGGCCATGCTCTCCGTCTCGCGGCGCGGGCTGGCGACGGAGCCGGTGTCCAGGTGGTCACGGCCGATGACGATGGGCGCGCTGATGTCGCCGCGCGCGACGGCCTCGTTGAAGGCCAGGCCCGCCTTGTGCCGCTCACCATAGCCGAGCCAGCAGATGCGCGCCGGCAGGCCCTGGAACGCGACGCGCTCGCCCGCCATGCGCAGCCAGCGCAGCAGGGCCAGGTTGTCGGGGAACAGGTCGGCCACAATCTGGTCGGTCACGGCGATGTCGTGGGGGTCGCCCGACAGGGCCACCCAGCGGAACGGCCCCTTGCCCTCGCAGAACAGCGGGCGGATAAAGGCCGGCACAAAGCCCGGGAAGCTGAAGGCGTCGTTGACGCCCGCGTCATAGGCGCGCTGGCGCAGGTTGTTGCCGTAGTCGAACACGACACTGCCGGCGCGCTGGAAGGCGAGCATGGCCTCGACGTGGCCTGCCATGCTGCCCAGGGCGAGCTGCTGATACTCGTCGGGGTCGGCGCGGCGCAACTCAGCCGCCTGGTCCAGCGACAGGCCCAGCGGGATGTAGCTCAGCACATCGTGGGCCGGCGTCTGGTCGGTGACAATGTCGGGCACGATATCGGCCTCGGCCAGGGTGGGGAAGACATCGGCGGCATTGCCCAGCAAGGCAATGGACAGCGGCCGGCCGTCGGCCATCGCCCGCCGCGCCAGGCTCATGGCGTCGTGGACGCTCTCGGCGACAGTATCGACGTAGCGCGTCGCCAGGCGGCGCTGGATGCGGCTCTCGTCCACCTCGACCACAATCGCCACGCCTTCGTTCATGGTCACGGCTAGAGGTTGCGCGCCGCCCATGCCCCCCAGCCCCGCCGTCAGGACCAGCCGTCCGCGCAGCGTGCCGCCAAAGCGCTGCCGCGCCGCCGACGCCAGCGTCTCGTACGTCCCCTGGAGGATACCCTGCGTGCCAATGTAGATCCACGAGCCGGCCGTCATCTGGCCGTACATGATGAGGCCCTTGCGGTCGAGTTCGTCGAAGTACGACTGGGTCGCCCAGTGGGGAACGAGATTGGCGTTGGCGATGAGAACGCGCGGCGCGTCGGGATGGGTGCGGAAGACGGCGACGGGCTTGCCCGACTGCACGAGCAGCGTCTCATCATCCTCCAGCTCGCGCAGCGTCTCGACGATGGCGGCGAAGCACTCCCAGTTGCGCGCTGCCTTGCCACGCCCCCCGTAGACGACCAGGTCTTGCGGGCGCTCAGCCACCTCCGGGTCGAGGTTGTTCATCAACATGCGCAACGCAGCCTCGGTCTGCCACGACTTGCACGTCCGCTCCGAGCCACGCGGCGCGCGAATGGGGGACGACGGGGCCACGACGGGTGAGGAAACCTGGAGGGTCATGGGACAAACCTCCCGACTACGCGACCAACGCGTTGAGCGCGGCCGTCCACGTCTGCAACGCCGCCGCGTCGAACAGGACGACACGGACCAGGCGCGGACGGTCATGCTGCTGTAGGAAGTCACGGATGGCGGTCAGGGCGACACGCGCCGCCTCGGCCATGGGGTAGCCGTAGATGCCCGTGCTGATGGCGGGGAAGGCGACACTGTCCAGGCCGTGCTCAGCGCACAGCGCGAGGCTGCGGCGGTAGGCGCTCGCCAGCAGGTCGGCCTCGCCGTGGCGCCCATCGTGGTAGACCGGGCCAACGGCGTAGATGATATGGCGCGCCGCCAGGTCGCCGCCCGGCCCAATACGGGCGTCGCCCGTCGGGCACGAGCCGAGGGCCTGCCGCGCCTTGAGAGCGGCCGGCCCCGCGGCGCGGGTAATCGCGCCATCCACGCCGCCGCCGGGCCGCAGCGCTTCGTTAGCCGCGTTGACGATAGCATCCGTCGCCTCGCGGGTTATGTCGCCGTGGACCAATTCGAGGGTCGCCTGTCCAACTATGACACGCATGCTATTCTCCCTACGTCTAGTATACCACCGCCAGGGATGAGGGTCAACGACGGATTTGACCCTCGTTCTGTTTATGCTATAATTTGTTCTCAGTCCAAAACAACCTCGTGTTGACACCTGCCTTGGTCTCTGGGGCGGCGCTCTCCTGCGCCGCCCTATGCCATTTCTGCTTATCGGCTTGACGCACAGTGGCGTGGCGTGTTATGCTTGACCGCAATCAGAGACTGAGGTTCACAGCGATGGAGCCTGTTTCGTACTGGTTGGATACCACACCGCCCCTGGCGACCGAGCCGACCATCCCCCGCCGCGCCCAGGTGGTCGTCGTCGGCGCAGGCGTGTTCGGCGCGTCCACCGCGCTCTGCCTGGCGCGGGCGGGCGCCGACGTGCTGCTCCTCGACCAGGGGAGCCTGGCGAGCGGTGCGACGGGCCGCAACGCGGGCATTGTCACCCCTGGCACGACCGAAGGCTACCTGGACACGGTCGCGCGGCTCGGCGCGGAGCGCGCCCGCCAGGTGTGGCAGTTCACCGAGGACGGGGCGGCGGGTCTGCGGCAGGTCATCGCCGAGGAAGGCATCGACGCGGGCTACCGCGCGGAGGGCAGTCTCGCCCTGGCCCTGTCCGCCGCCGAAGCCGACGCGCAGCAGGCGGCCATCGAGCGCTTGGCCCACGACGGTTTTGACCTCCTGTGGCTCGACCGCGACGCCCTGCAGGCCCGAACCCCGCTCCCCCTGCCGCCGCATGTCTACGGCGCTCGTTACCAGCCGCG
>CAZLBQ010000547.1:0-4157 GCA_964557745.1 uncultured Anaerolineales bacterium | reverse complement strand
GACCAGCAGCGCCCCCAGCCCTACCAGCCACGTCACGTACCACGGCTGAAACCACAGCGTCCCAAACACGAGGTACAGGAAAAACGCCTGGTAGCAGCCGTAGGCCAGCGAAGTGAAATCACCGCGCACGCGCCACAACTCGCGCAGGTAGAGGCCGCCAAACAGCGCGTAGGCGAGATAGCGCGCGCCGGTCTCGGCCCGGTCCAGCGGCCAGATGCGGGCCAGAATATCGCGCACGACATTCGCCAGCGACGACGTGAAGTTGACGCCGATCTCGGGCACTGAGCCAAGCAGGCTGCGCGGCCCCTGGTAGAACGGGGCGTGCAGCAGCGCCGCCAGCCCAACGCCAAGCGCCAGCCCGCTGACCAGGACCGGCCAGCGCCGCCAGCCCAGGGCGCGCAGCCCGGCGACAAAGAAGATGGGGACCAGGATGACCGAGGTCCACTTCATGGAGGCCGACAGCACCAGCGCCACGGCCGCCAGTGTCCAGCGCTCGCGGCTGGCGAGGAACATGGCGAGCATGACCACCGCCATCATGGCGATGTCGTTGTGGCCGTCACCCGCCGCGTTGAACAGGACGAGGGGATTCCAGGCGACGAGGAAGACGCCCGCCCACACCAGCTTGGGCTGGGTGCGGCGCAGCGTGAAGTAGACTAAGACCACCGCCAGGGCGTGCAGGAGGATCATCGCGCCCTTGAAGAACAGGACGTTCAAGAGTAGGCTGTCGCCCGCCAGCCAGGCTAGCCCGGCCGAGAGGTGGGTGAACAGCGCGCCGTAGACCGTCGCCAGGTCGCGGAAGACGGTGTAGTTGTAGCTGATGTCCATCGGGAAGGCGTTGGGCGGGGTCAGGTAGGGGTTGAGGCCTTGGAACACCCAGATGCGGCCAAAGAAGATATAGACAAAGATGTCGCCCGCGGTCACCGGGAACATCAGGAGCAGCATCAGCGAGAAGACAAGGGGGAAGAGAAAGATGATCGGCCCCAGCTCGCTCGCCCATTCGGCGGTCTGCGCCACGCGTCGCGCGGCCTGGGCCACCCCTTCCCGCAGCAGGGCGCGGTAGCCCCAGGCGTAGAGGGCGAACAGGGCGACGATGGTGTCGAAGTAGTACCATGCCCCAACGGGGTTCTCGCCAATGATCTTAGGCAGGTCAATCAGCGGCTGGCTCAGGTACACCCGCAGCGACATGGGCAGCGCCAGGCGCAGCAGGTAGATCAGGCCACTCGCCATCCCCAGCCCGATGAGAAGCCAGGCTACCCGCGACGGGGAGCCGTCGGCGGCGCCATTGGCGGGTGGAGGGTTTTCGTTGCTTATTGTCATAAAATGGCTACTGACGAGACGGTCAGGCCGAGCGTAGCAAGGCATCTGCTCTGCCTGCGTTCCCCGAGCAGACCCCTCACTTTGCTCAGGCTGACAGTCGAACATCCCTGGCAGTGGAGCGGAAGGACTGCCTCTGGCGACGCAGGCCGACTGAAGTTGGCGCTACACGGCATAGCGCTACACGGCCCGCCCGACGATGAGCAGGATGTCGCCCAGGTTGACCGGCACGCTCAGGTTGCCGAGATGGGCGGCGCGGACGGCCGAGCGCAGCGGGCGCATGACCGAGACGTGCATCCCCAGCCGCCAGGCCAGGTAGTCGAGGCTGAAGATGCGGCCCTGGGTACTCACCTTCTCGGCGCGGAAGCCGGCTTTCTCCACCATCGCCTTGAGCGTGGCGGGCGTGAAGTAGAACAGGTGCATCCGCATCAGCCACGGCCAGCGCCCGCGCGTGACCTTCGAGTGCGGGCTGGCGATGTTGACCGTCGTGAGGGCCAGGATGCCGCCCGGCTTGAGAATGCGCCGCGCCTCCTTCAACTCGGCCAGCGGGTCGGTGAAGTGTTCGAGTACGTCCCAGATGGCGACGGCGTCCACGCTGCTGTCGGGCAGGCCTAGGGAGGCCAGGTCGCCGACGTGCAGATCCACGCCGTAGCGGCGGCGCCCGGTCTCGACGGCCCAGCGCGACGGCTCGACGCCTGTCGCGTCCCAGCCGCGCGCCTGCGCCACGGACAGGAACAGGCCGACGTGCGCGCCCACCTCGACCAGCTTTGGACGCGGCCCCTGGAACGTCGGCGCGCCGGTGTACTTCTCAATGAGATCGAGGGACTGACCGAAGGCGACGCGGCGTCGCTCTTCCTCGACAAGGTAGGTCGGGTCTTCGACCTCGCCGTAGTTCTCCATGATGTCCGTGGGCGGCAGGCCCTCGACGGAGTACACCAGGCCGCACTGGCGGCAGCGGACGATGTCGTCGTACTGGGCTAGGTAGGGGCTGGTGCAAGCGAACTCGGCAGCGGGGACATCGCTGCCGGGGATGGCGGTGGCCGGGTAGAGCAACTCGGCATCCTGCGCGCCGCACAGGTTGCACGGTGGATAGGATACCGTCATGCGCCAGGCTCCTCCGAGCTGGCGCGCATACGCAGGTGCGGCGACAGGGGCGCCGGATGGCCCCACGCGCCGCGCTTGGCCTGGACCTGCCACAGGCACAGGACCGTCTGGCCGACGTACTTGAGCGAGCGCGTCACGCTCACCGACGAACTGTCGTCCTCGTAGCGGGTGGGGATAGGAACCTCGACGACGCGGAAGCGCCGCACGATGGCCTCGATGACCATCTGGCTGTCGAAGACGAAGTCGTCGGAGTAGGCGTGGTAGTCGAGGCTCTCCAGGAAGCGCCGCGTGTACGCCTTAAGGCCGCTGTGCAGTTCGGTGAAGCTGGTGCCGAGGGCCACGTTCTCGATGGCCGTGGTGATGCGGTTGCCGTAGTAGCGATACAGGGGCATGCCGCCGCGCCGAGGGTCGGCGTTGTTGGCGAAGCGCGAGCCGAAGGTGAAGTCGGCCTGGCCCTGTTGCAGCGGGCGAATCAAAGCCGGTACCGCCGTCGGGTCATATTGGAAGTCCGGGTGCAGCAGGACAACGATGTCCGCGCCGCGCGCCAGCGCCTCGTCGTAGCACGTCTTCTGGTTGCCGCCGTAGCCTCGGTTGTGGGGGTGGACGACGACCGGCAGGCCGAGGTCGCGGGCAACCGCGACGGTGTTGTCGGGGCTGGCGTCGTCGACGACGAGGACTTCGTCGGCGACACCGGCGGGCAGAGTGTGATAGGTTTTGGCGAGGGTGGTCTCCGCCTTGTACGCGGGCATGCACACGATGACCTTGTGCTTCATTCGGCCTCCGCAAGAGCGCTGTGAGATGCTGACGGCCAGAACGCGGCCACACTGAGGATGAGAGCGATATAGCCGATGTAGTTGTCGAAGAAGAACCGCGCGAACCACATATAGACGAGCAGGAACAGGCCGTAGGACGCCAGGGCCACCTGCATGGTGTTTGACTTGAGTTGCCGCCACAGCAGGGCCAGCAGCAGCGGCAGGGCCACCAGTATCTGGAGCCAGAACGTGGGCAGCGGGGCCGCCGCGTTGGGCGCCAGCCCCCAGTAGACCGCCAGTCCACCCAGTCCCAGGCCCGACAGTGGGTAGCTCGTGGGCAGGCTGCCCGCCAGATAGCCAAACGTGTCGGCCAGGAACGCCTGCGGGTTCCAGAGCAGGAATGGCAAGACCACAATGGCGGCTGTCAACGCTGTCGGCGCGATGTGCCGGCCAAGGGCCAGCAGCCGCTGCCGCCACGGCAGGCTGAGGTCCCAGCCCAGCAGCAGGTAGAACGGCAGGAACAGGATGGCAATGTGCTTCGTCGTGATGGCCAGGCCGAGCATGATGCCCGACAGGTCGAGACGGCCCTTGTGCCACGCCACCGCCGAGGCCAGAATCAGGCTGAAGACCAGGATGTCGTTGCGGCCCTCGACCAGGAACGACGTCAACAGCGGGTTCAGGCCGACCACGATCAGCGCGCCCAGCCGCAGGACCGGGTCCTCGACCAGCACACCTACCAGCCACAGCGCCAGGATATAGGCGGCGAGGTACATCAGGCGGGCATCGAACCAGTACGGCGTGAGCGAGAACAGGGCGACGCCCGGCACGGCGGGCAGGAAGCCGGTCGGCAGGCTGACGACGTGGTACAGGGCTGGGTTGATGTCCCAGTTATCCGGCTTGACGGCGTTCGGGTCATAGCTGAAAGTCGGCCCGTGATACGGCCACTTCGCCAGTGGCGCATGGAAGTAGTCCGTGCCGGAGGGTGCA
>CAZLBQ010000546.1:0-4166 GCA_964557745.1 uncultured Anaerolineales bacterium | reverse complement strand
CGCCAAGGTCGAGACGGGCAAGGGCGGCCAACTGCGCTACAACGTTGGCACGTTCCCCGACAACCTGGACCCGCACCAGGCCTCGTTCACCAACGAGATTATCCACCTGCGCATGCTGTATGAGGGCCTGACCAAGCTGGATAAGGACCTCAAGATCGTGGGCGGCTCGGCCGAGAGTTGGAAGACCTCGGAAGACGGGCTGACCTGGACGTTCAAGCTCAAGCCGGGCCTGAAGTTCAGCGACGGCTCGCCGCTGACGGCGAAGGACTACGAGTGGTCCATCAAGCGCGCCGCCAGCCCCGAGGTGGCCGGTGAGTACCAGGCCGAGACGTTCCTGATCCAGGGCGCCGAGAAGTACGCGACGGCCGACACGAAGGCGACGTCGAAGGAAGACATGCAGAAGCTGCGCGACGCCGTGGCCGTCAAGGCGCTGGACGACACAACCCTGGAGTTCAAGCTGGTCAAGCCCGCCGCTTACTTCCCGTACACAACCTCGCTGTGGGTCTACTGGCCCCTGAAGCAGTCGGTCATCGAGAAGTGCGGCGAGAACTGGTTCCTGAAGGCCGAGTGCCACGTCAGCAACGGCCCGTTCAAGTACAGCAAGCTGGAAGAGAAGCAGGTGTCGGAGTTGGTGCCGAACACGGCCTACTACAACCCGCCCAAGCTCGAGAAGCTCGTCTTCCGCTACATCACCGACTCGAAGGTCGCCTTTGAGGCGTACAAGAACAACGAGCTGGACCTGATTACCCTGGCCGCCGAAGACCTGGAGAACGCGCAGAAGGACGCGACGCTGAGCAAGGAAGTCGTGCGCTACCCGTACGCCTGTACGCTCGGTATGCTGTTCAGCGAGTCGCGCCCGCCGTTCAACAACAAGGACGCGCGTCTGGCGTTCGCTAAGGCCATCGACCGCGAGCAGTATGTCAAGGACGTGCTGCGCGGTATCGGCAAGCCGACGACGGGCTGGATCGCGCCGGGTATCCCGGGCAACAGCCCGCAGGCCGGCGCCGACCTGAAGTACGACCCCGCCGCTGCTAAGGCCGCCTGGGACAAGGCCGCCTACACCGGCGAGGTGAAGCTCACCTACAGCTCCAGCCCGCGCAACAAGACGCGCTTCGAGTTCCTCGCGGCGCAGTTGCAGAAGAACCTGGGGCTGAATGTCACGCTCGACCCGGTGGAGGCGACGACCTTCACGGCGCTGCAGAAGGACAAGGCGACGTTCCCGCTCGTGACGCTGGGCGGCTGGTGCTCGGACTATCCGGACCCGCAGAACTGGATGTCGGTGTACTGGGACAGCAAGGCGTTCGCCGAGCGCTACGGTTACAAGAACGAGCAGGTGGACAAGCTGCAGCAGCAGGCTGACGTCGAGAAGGACCCCCAGAAGCGCATTCAGCTGTACCAGGACGCGGAGAAGCTGGTGCTGGGCGATGTCGCCATCGCGCCGCTGTACAACCAGGAGAACGTGTTCCTGGTGAAGCCGTACATCAAGGGCTACGCCACGACGGCGCAGGACCACTTCCCTGGCGAGTTCAACATCTTTGACGTGACGGCGTTGAAGTAAGAGACCGGCCTCTACGGGGGCGAACAGACAGGTTCGTCCCTCCCCGTCGGGGCGCACACGCGTGCGCCCCGACGCTATTTTCTCCCCGAACCCTGCTCCGCCTGGCTGCATACTTAGAGTACCTTCCACCTATCCCACCCCAGGAGAGGAGCTTCCACCATGCGACAGACGATACGGTCCCTTTCTTGCGCTCTTTTAATTGTCTTTTTGACATCATGCGGCGCGCCGGGCGCCAGTACGCCGCCGACAAGCGCCCCCCCCACAAGCACGCCGCCGCTAAGCGCACTGAGCGCGGCTCAGCCCACGATAGCGCCGACGATGCCAGCGGCAAAGGCGACCGACGCGCCCAAGCCGGCGACGGCCGCACCGACAGCGAAAGGGCCGGCGGGGAATGTCGTGCGCGTCAACCTGACGAGCTATCCGGACAACCTCGACCCGCAGCAGATGTCGACCCTCAACGAGATTCAGCACGCCAGCCTGATCTACGAGGGCCTGCTCAACCTCGACCCCGACCTCAAGCCCATTCCCGGCCAGGCCGAGAGTTGGGAGGTCAAGGACGGCGGCAAGACGTACGTGTTCAAGCTGCGGCCGGGCCTGAAGTACAGCGACGGGCAGCCGTTGACGGCCAAGAACTTCGAGTACGCCTTCAAGCGCGCCGCGGATCCGGCGCTGGCCGGGCAGTACCAGTCAAGCACGTTTGACATCGTGGGGGCGGAGGAGTACGGCACGGCGGACCCGAAGACGACGCCGCCGGAGAAGCTCAAGGAATTGCGCGACAAGGTCGCCGTCAAGGCGCTGGACGATACGACGCTGGAGATTCGGCTGCGCAGCCCCATCGCCTATTTCCCGTATGTCGCCTACCAGTGGTTTGGCTACCCGGTGCGCGAGGACAAGGTCGCCACGGGTGAGGACTGGTATACGAAGGCCGAGAACCAGATCGGCAACGGGCCATTTATCCTCAAGGAGTTGAAGGAGAAGGAGATTGCCCGCTTCGCGCCGAACCCGAACTGGCGCGGGCCGAAGCCCCAGGTGGACGAGATCGTCTTCCGCTACATCACCGACTCGAAAGTGTACACCGAGGCCTACAAGAACGGGGAATTGGACATCATCCCCCTGGTGGCGGAGGAGTTGGAGACCGCGCAGAAGGACCCAGTCTTGAGCAAGGAACTCGTGCGCTACGCCGGCTCGTGTACCCAGGCGTTGATGTTCAACATCACGCGTCCGCCGTTCGACAAGAAGGAGGTGCGGCTGGCGTTCGCCAAGGCCGTGGACCGCGAGGCGTATGTGCGCGACGTGTTGCGCGGGCTGGGCGTCGTGACGACGGCCTGGATGCCGCCGGGGATACCAGGCTACAACAAGGACGCCGGGCAGAACCTGAAGTATGACCCGGCGGCGGCGAAGGCGGCATGGCAGCAGGCCGGGTATAGCGGCGAGGTCAAGCTGGCGTATGCCGCGACGCCGCGCACTAAGATTCGCTTCGAGTTCCTGGCGGGACAGTTCCAGAAGTCGCTGGGACTGACGACGGTGCTGGACCCGGTCGAGCCGACGACGTTGACGGGCATGACCAAGAACGTCGAGACAAACCCGCCCGTGACGCTATATGGCTGGTGCGCCGACTACCCCGACCCGCAGAACTGGCTGTCGGCCTACTGGCGCTCGACGGCGTTCGCCAAGCGCTATGGCTACAACAATGCTGAGTTGGATAAGCTGATGGACGCGGCGGATATCGAGCAGGATAGCGCCAAGCGCATCCAGATGTACCAGCAGGCGGAGAAGATGCTGCTGGACGACGTGGTAGTGTCGCCGCTCTACAACACGGAGAACTCGTTCCTGGTCAAGCCATACGTCGTGACGGGCAAGACGACGTCGCACGACCTGTCAATACCCGGCTCGTTCGAGCCGTGGCTGCTGGCGGTGAAGCGGTAGACGCGGCGGGGATTGACGGATGACCGCGGTCTCACCGCACAGGACGCCAAGCCATTGACGGTTGGTGAGTGTTCATCGACTTGCGGTTGGCGCTGATGCCGTGCTGATTAGGAGGCTTCGACTGTCACCCCGAACGGAGTAAGGGGTTTGCTCTGAGCATGTTGGCAGAGCAGATGCCTCACTCCGTTCGGCATGACAGGCACAAGGGGTCGCCCCTGACGGGGACGGGGATAGACGCGGACTCAGACAGGATAAGGTCTGACCCGCGTCTATCTCTTTTTTGCGTTTAGCCGCGTGCTGTGAAGGCCGCCTCAAGTCGGCGCGCCGGGACGTCGCGCCACGACCTAGGAGAACCGATTTGGACTCTTGTGTGGAAAGGACTACAATTCGGGCCGCGCGGCGAACCATCCGGGAGCGCCGTGCATAGTTGATAGTAGGGGTACTGTGTTCTCATCCAGAGAGGTACAAGTCGCAGGGAGGCGACTGCGGGCCGCTCCTGGCGACCACTACCTCCTCTGGCTTTATCCAGGCATCGAGAGGAGAGTCACAACATGAGAAAAGCAGTTGTCCTCGTTACCCTGGCCGTCCTGCTGGTGTTGGCGGCGGCGTGCGGTGGCGCGCAAGCCCCAGCGCCTGCGCCGACCACGGCAGCGCCACCAGTGCAAACGCCATAGAATTCCGA
>CAZLBQ010000545.1:0-4178 GCA_964557745.1 uncultured Anaerolineales bacterium | reverse complement strand
CGACCCGCTCGCGCCGTCCCCCAACGGTCACGTCCCGGTTCCCTTCCACCCCAGGCCCTGAGCCCTGGCGACAGTCGAAGGAGAGTACCATGTCCAACCAAGTCGTGCTCAAGAGCTTTGCCGAACTGGCCCTGGCCTTCCGCCTGGAGACGCTCCCTGGCGAGCCAGCCACACCCTGTCCCGGTCCGGCAACCGAGGTGGGCGCGACGGGGCCCACCGTGGACCTCGACCGCCTGATGCGAGACCTGGAGGCCGTAGGCGCTGACCTCCAGACGGCGGCGCAGGCGGACGAGACGGCCCGCGCCGAGGCGTTGCGGGAACTGGAACGCTACGATGCGCTGGTGGCCACCCTGCGTCAGGCTGAAGGCGCCCGCGACCGAGCCGCCCAGGTGCGGGCGGACGCCGAGCGGCTGGTCCAGGAAGCCTTTACCGATGACGCCCGCATGAGTGCGCAGCGAGCTGTCGAGACCGCCGAACGCGCGGCCCACCTGGCCACGGCCCTGGTGGAAGAGCGCCAGGCAGCCGTCGAGCAGATGGCGAGCCGCCTCGACCTGGCGCGGCTCCTGGCCGAGCGGCAGCGTCACGAGGACCAGGCACGCCAGGAGGCCGAGGCGGCGGGGCGAGCGGAGCGGGCGCGGGAGGTGGTAGCCGCCGTTCAGCAGGCTCTGGCCGACGGTCGGCTCAACGAATCCCTCCTCCTCCTGGACCATGCTCAGGACGTCGAGAGCGCGGAGCTGACCCACCTGCGGGCGCAGGTGACGGAGCGGATCCGCATCGGTCGCACCTGGGCCGCTGAGCAGGCGCTCCGCCGCGCGCGACGCAGCCAGCGTCACGACCCGGCCCAGGCGGTACACGCCCTGGAGGCGGTCGTGGTTGACCTGCTTCCCGACACCCTGGCTCGCCAGGTGTTCGGCGAGTGGGCGCGGGCCTGCCTGCGCCTGTGCCGTCAGCAGGGCATCCAGGCGCCCCTGCGCTACGCGCCCGAGTTAGGACGCGGCGCTGTCCTGGCCTGGGACGAAGCGCGACAGGCCTACGTCGTCCTCAGCGCCCTGGGCATGGGCCCCGCGTGGGCCGCCGGCCAGCGGGTGGACGACGCGGTGGCGCAGCGGGCCCGTCCGCTGACCTAGCCCTCCATGTGCTCGACCTGTCGCGCCTGTCAGCCGAGCAACGTCGGGCGGTCGTCGCTCCCAACGGCCCCCTCCTCATCCTGGCCGGACCCGGCTCGGGTAAGACGACGGTTCTGGCGGCCCGCATTGCCTACCTGGTTATCGCCCGAGGCCTCTCCCCCGAACGCGTGCTGGCCCTGGCCTTCGCCCGCAAGGCGGCACGGGAGCTCCAGGAGCGGCTCGTCGGCGTGCTGGGGGCGAGGGGAAAGGGGGTAACGGTGACCACCTTCCACGCCTGGGGCCTGCGCCTCATCCGCCAGTACCAGGCCGAGTTGGGCTACGCGCCGGGCCCGCTGGCCGTCCTCGACCGCCACGACGCCCAATGTCTGCTTCTCGAGACTGCAACCCGATGCGGTCTGGACATCCGCCACATTCCCGCTCCCGACCTGGCCGCTCAAGTGACGCGCTATCGGCTGCGTGCCACGGTCGACAGCCTCGACCCCGACCTCCCCCGCTTGGCGGCCGCCTACGAGACCGCGCTCCGCGACTACCAGGCCCTCGACTTCGCGGCTATGTTGAGCCTGCCGCTCCACCTGCTGGAGACGTGCCCGGCCGCCCAGCGAAGCTGCCAGGCCGCCTATGACCTGATCGTGTGTGACGAGGGGCAGGATGTATGCCCCGTTCAGTACGCCCTGGTCAAGGCGCTGGCAGAGCAGCCGCACAACCTCACCCTCGTCGGCGACCCGAGTCAGACGGTCTTCGGCTGGCGCGGCGCCGATGCACGCGCGCTCCTGGACTTCCCCACCGACTTCCCCACTGCCCTGACCCTGCACCTTCACGAGAACTTCCGCTCGACGGGCCACATCGTGGCCGTGGCCAACGCCCTCAGCGTCCCTCTCGCCACCCACCGTCCGATATGGACGGCCAACCGGGCGGGTCAGGCCGTGCGGGTGCACAGCGCCGGGGACGAGTGGGCCGAGGCGCGCTTTGTCGCCGACGAGATCGAGAGGCTGCTCGACCAGGGGCAGATTGGTCACGGCGGGGAGGTGGCGATCCTCTACCGCACCCATCGCCAGGCGGCCGTGGTCGCCCTGACCCTGCGCCGCCGCGGCCTGCCCTACCATGTACGCGGCCAAGGCGACGTGCTGGCGCGGCCGGAGGTGCGCGATGCCCTGGCCTTGCTGCGCCTGGCCCTCAACCCCGCCGACCCGCTCGCGCTGCGCCATGTCGAGATGAGGGCGAGGCTGCGCTTTGACGGCGGCTTCGAGACCGTCGTGACCGGGCTGCGAAGCATGCACAAGACAGCGGGGCGCCTGCCACCCCACCTGCTGCTGGACCTGGCCCTCCACCAGACAGGCTATCGACGCCGGCTGGCCGACCGACCGGATGGCGAGGCTCGTCTGGGCAGTCTGGCCGAGCTGCGTGACCTCCTGCAAGCCCTCGAGGACGACGGTGGCGATGGGCTGTCCACGCTGATGCTGGAGGAAAGCGACCCACCCGCGGACGCGGCGAATGTCATCACTCTGACCACCATCCACGCGGCGAAGGGGTCGGAGTGGCGGGTGGTGTTTGTGATCGGCCTGGAGGAGGGCGTGCTGCCCCACGCGCGGTCCCTGGCAGGGGCGCTCGAGGGGAGGGGTGGGCTGGATGAGGAGCGTCGCCTGGCGTACGTGGCTGTGACACGCCCGCGAGACCGCCTCTACCTGTGCTGGCGGCGCACGCGTCGTTCGGGAACGGAGTCGTCCGTCCCCACGCAGCCCTCGCGCTTTCTGGAGGGTCTGCCTGTGGAGCGAGCCTGAGCGCCGCCAGGGGAAGAGAGGTTGGTCATGCAACCAGGCGAGGTCGAGACGCTCAAGCATGCTCATCCGATAGAGACCGTGATCGCCGCCTACGGCATCACGCTACGTCCAGCCGGCCAGGCCCTGGTGGGCCGCTGCCCCTTCCACGCCGACCACGGCCGTCCCAACCTGCACGTGTATCCCGCGACCCAGTCGTTCTACTGCTACCGCTGCCACATCGGCGGTGACGTGATCCGCTTCGTCGAACAGATCGAGGGCGTCGATTTCACAGCCGCCGTGCAGCGGCTTACCGACACGAACGCCCTGATGCCGTCCGTGCACAGGCCTCCATGCACGTCATCAAAGCGCCGGAGGCTGGATGACGCAGAACGAGTCGTGCTGGCCGCGGCGGTGGACGTCTATCACGCCTCCCTTCTCGCCGACCCCGCGGCGCTGGCCTATCTCCACGCCCGCGGCCTGAGCCTCGACACCCTGCGGCGCTACCGCCTCGGCTACGTCCAGGGTCGTGAGTTGCTCCCCCACCTGCGCCAGCAGGGCCTGTCCGTCGCTGCCGCGCGTTGCGTGGAACTGCTACGTCACAACCGCGAGTTCCTCCACCGTCGCATCGTCATCCCTGCCTTCCAGAAGGGTCAGCCCGTCTGGCTCATCGGGCGGGCGCTGCACGGCAACCCGAATGCGCCCAAGTACCTGGGACTCCCCGGCGCCAAGCCCCTGCTCGGCTGGGACGAAGCGCGCCACGAGACGGAGGTCTACGTGGTCGAAGGCCCCTTCGACTGGCTTACCCTGCGCCAGTGGGGACTGCCGGCCCTGGCCCTGGTCGGCACTCATGCTTCCCCCGAAGCCCTCCAGCTCTTGACCCGCTTCGAGCGGGTCTACCTGGCCCTGGACAACGACGACGCCGGACGCGCGGCCACCGAGAAGCTCCTGATGCGCCTCGGTCGTCGCGCCGTCCCTGTTTACCTCCACGACGTCAAGGACGTCGCCGACCTGGCGCCCCACACCGATGGACGCGCCCGCTTCCTGGACTTGGTCGCCGCCTCGCTAGCGACGCTGAACAGTCGGCGAGGCTCACTGCAAGGAGACACCAAGATGGCCTATAGCATCAACCGAGTGGAGCTCATCGGTCGGCTGGGGCGTGACGTCGAGCTGCGTTACACCCCCGACGGCCACGCCGTGGCTAACCTCAGCCTCGCTACCGACCGCCCCACCAAGCCTGAGGCCGAGCGCGAGACCGACTGGCACCGCGTCGTGTGCTGGGGCCAGACCGCCGAGT
>CAZLBQ010000544.1:0-4193 GCA_964557745.1 uncultured Anaerolineales bacterium | reverse complement strand
GCCGCTGCTCCGACCGGGGCCGCGGCCGCCAAGCCCGCGCCGGCTCAGCCGAAGGGCGGCCTGCGCAAGAGCGCCAGCGGCTACAAGGGCACGCTGAACCTGTGGGTGCTGGGCTACACGCCGGGCAACCAATTCGCCAACCCCTTCGACCTGGCCGTCGCCCAGTTCATGGCCGACAACCCCGACATCAAGGTTGAAATCACGGGCTATCCGCCCAATGACGAGGGCTTCACCAAACTGACGACCGCCCTCCAGACCGGCTCCGGCATCGACGTTCTGCGCATCCCGTCAGACCGCCTGCCCACCTTCGTCCGCGATGACCTTGTCGCCCCCATCGACAGCTTCCTGACCGACGCTGACAAGGCCGACATCCTGCCCAACGTCCTCGACGTCGTCCGCCTCAAGGACGGCAAGGCCTACGCCTGGCCGCTGTGGGTCGTCCCGATGGGCGTGTACGTCAACACTGACGTCTTCAAGGAGGCCAACGTCCCGCTGCCGGCCAAGGACTGGACGTGGGACCAGTTCGTCGACGCCGCCAAGAAGACGACCTTCAAGCGCGCCAACGGCGAGCAGGTCTACGGCTTCAGCGGCTTCGTCGACCCGGGCGTGGTCAACACCTGGGCCATGTGGATCACTCAGGACCCCAGTGTCCGCCCGCTCACCAAGGACGGCAAGTTCGGTCTCGACTCGCCCGCCGGCTACGCCGCGCTCCAGCGCTTCGCCGACCTGGCCCTGGTCCACAAGGTGACCCCGCCTGACTTCGGCTCCCAGAAGGACTCCGACGTCAAGGGCGGCTTCCAGAACAAGCAATACGCCATGGTCGTCGACGCGACGGGCTTCGCCCCGCAGCTCGTGGCGAACAAGACCAACTTCGAGATCTACCCCATCCCGACCTTCAACGGCAACAAGGCCACCATCGGCGCCGTCGGTCTCATCGCCGTCGCCCAGAACAAGGACCAGGCCAAGCTCAAGGCCGGCATGGACCTGGCGCGCTACCTGACCAGCGGCGAAATCCAGCAAGACGTGCCGCCTTCGGCGACCGCCGCCACGGGCTTCTACCTCGCCCCCGGCGCGCGCAAGTCGGTCCAGGTGGCCCCGCCGTTGGACAAGTTCCTGCCGGTGATTCCCGACATGTACGTCACGCCCATCGTCCCCGAGTGGGCCAAGTTTACCCGCCTCATCCACCCGGAGTATCAGAACATCATCTTCGGCAAGGCCAAGCCCGAAGAGGCGATGAAGCGCATCTCCGCCGAGGCGACGAGCCTGCTGAACTCTAAGTAAGTCGGCAACCCCTAGGAAGGCGTGGGAAGACATGGGAAGCCCCCTTCCCACGTCTTCCTACCCTTCCCCCTACCGGATGAGGCCCCTATGCGCCGCTTTCTGCAAAAGCACGGCTGGAGCTACGCCTTCGTCGCCCCCAGTCTCATCACCTTCACCGTCTTTACCCTGGTGCCCGTCGTGTGGGCCTTCATCATCTCCTTCCAGCGCTACAGCCTGGCGCGCGGCGGCGTGTGGGTCACGCCCTTCTATAAGAATTACATCGATGCTTTCACCCAGCTCAACTACATCTTCGTCACCTCGATTCGCAATACCCTGTTCTACACCCTGTTCACCGTCACTTTCAACGTCCTGATTGGGCTGATTCTGGCCAGCCTCATTCAACCCCTCAGCCACCGCCTGCGCACCTTCTTCCGCGCCGCCTACTACCTGCCCGCCGTCACCAGCGCCCTCATCATCGGCATGACGTGGTCCTACATCTTTAACGCCCAGTGGGGCTTCGCCAACTACCTGCTGCGCCTGGTCGGCCTGCCGCCCGTGCGCTGGCTGTCCGACCCCGACATCGCCCTGGGCAGCGTGACACTGTCGGCCATCCTGACCGTGCCTGCCACCGCCGTGGTGCTCTACAGCGCCGCCATGGGCAGCATCCCCGCCGAGTTCTACGAGGCCGCCGAACTCGATGGCGCGAGTGGCATCCAGAAGTGGTGGAATATCACCGTCCCGCTCATCAAATCGACCACCCTCTACCTCGTCGTCCTCTACACCATCGCCAGCTTCGAGGTCTTCGAGCGCATCTACGTCATGGTTCCCAGCGGCGTCGGCAACAGCACCCAGACCATTGTCACTCAGATTTACAACAACGGCTTCAAAGACCTCAACTTCGGCGTCGCCTCGGCCCAGGCCTTCGTCCTGTTCCTCATGGTCGCCGCCGTCGCCGTCCTCCAGTTCCGCGCTCTGCGCAGCGATGTCGAGTATTAGCGGTTGAAGGTTGAAAGTTGAAGGTTGCAAGTCAGCCCACAACCTTCAACCTTCAACCTGTAACCTTCAACCCGACCACGAGGCCCTATGACGACCTTGTCCATTCCGAAGAAGGCCGCCGCCACGACCAAGATTCGCCGCAGCCCGACGCGCTACGTCGTGTGGGCCGTGCTGGCGATTACCACCGTCGTGGCCCTGTTCCCGATGTACTGGCTGTTCGTCAACGCCCTGACGCCCATCACCTCGACGCCGCCGCTCACCCCCATCCTCATCCCGGCCTTCCAGTTGGACAACTTCCAGCGGCTGCTCGGCGGCACCAAGTTCTACCTGAACTGGATGTTCAACAGTCTGTTCATCTGTGTCGCCGTGACCGTCTGGCACGTTATCTTTGATACGATGGCGGGCTACGCCTTCGCCAAGCGCCGCTTCCCCGGCCGCGACGTCATGTTCTGGATCATCCTCAGCACGCTGATGATTCCCATCCAGGTCACGCTCATCCCGCTGTACATCATCTCGCGCCAGTTGGGGCTGATCGACTCCATCTGGGCCGTCATCCTACCCGGCACCGCCCACGTGTTCGGCATCTTCCTCATGCGCCAGTCCATCCAGACCCTGCCCTCCGAACTGGAAGACGCCGCCCGCATCGACGGCGCCAACGAACTCGGCGTGTTCCGCAACGTCATCCTACCCCTGTGTACCCCGGCCATCGCCGCCCTCGCCATCTTCGTCTTCGTCCGCAACTGGAACGACTTCCTGTGGCCCCTCATCGCCCTCAACCGGCCCCAGAACTACACCCTGACCGTCGGCGTCGCCAACCTCCAGGGTGAGTTCATGACGGATTGGGGCATCATCTTCGCCGGGGCGGCCTTGGCCGCCTTGCCCATGATCGTCTTCTTCCTGCTGTTCCAGAAGTACTTCCTCGAAGGCGTGCGCATGGGCGCCCTCAAGGGCTGACGCCGACCGACGACGAAGGACCAAAGACGCAGGACCAACGGCCAGATACGTGCTGTTGGTCCTGCGTCTTTGGTGCCCCCGTCATCCACGCCACTCCCTGGTGACGTACAACATTGATAGCCGGGCTTGACTCGACTATAATTTGGGAGCATACGGCGTGGCCCCAGGCCACGCGCTGCCTTGTCTCTACCCATTCTCTCCACTCAAAGGAGTATCTAGACGTGCAAGACGTGCAAGCGATTGCGAATCGGGTAAGCGATAACGTCGAAAAAGTCATCGTCGGCAAACATAACGAGGTTCAGCTGGCGCTCATCGCCATGCTCTGCCGCGGCCACGTCCTCATCGAAGACGTGCCGGGCGTTGGCAAGACCATGCTCGCGCGGGCCATCGCCCGCTCGCTCGGCTGTTCGTTCCGCCGTATCCAGTTCACGCCCGACATGCTCCCCAGCGACATCACCGGCGTGTCCATCTTCAACCAGCGCGACCGCGAGTTCGAGTTCCGCCAGGGGCCTATCTTCGCCCAGATTGTGCTGGCCGACGAAATCAACCGCGCCACGCCCAAGACCCAGTCGGCGCTGCTGGAAGCGATGGAGGAACGGCAGGTGACGGTGGACGGCGTCACCTACCCCATGGACAATCCCTTCCTCGTCCTTGCCACCCAGAACCCTATTGAGTACGAAGGTACCTTCCCGCTGCCCGAAGCGCAGCTAGACCGCTTCCTGGTGCGTATCTCCCTTGGCTACCCGGCGCGCGAAGCCGAGATGCAGATTCTCGACGCGCAGCGGGTCTCGCACCCCGTCGAAAGCGTCGAGCAGGTCGTGAGCGCGGAGGAATTGCGCCGCGCCCAGACGCTCATCAAGGATGTCCATATCAGCGACCTGATCAAGGAATACATCATCGGTATCGTGACGGCCTCGCGCCAGCACCCCGACGTCTACCTCGGCGCCAGCCCGCGCGGCTCGCTGGCCCTCTACCGCACCAGC
>CAZLBQ010000543.1:0-4201 GCA_964557745.1 uncultured Anaerolineales bacterium | reverse complement strand
TGTCCCCAACGCCATTGTTGGTGCGCACGAAGGCCACGATATCGGCCTTGCCATCGCCGTTGGCGTCCCCCACCTCGCAGCTTTCCTGGAGCGTGCAGAAGTAGTCGTTCCACTGGCGTAGCTGACCGAAACTGGATCCCGTCGAGAGGGCGACGTAGACATCGCGGTCGTCCTTCAGATGGGTCGAGAGGACTAAGGCGATCAAATCGTCACGGCCGTCGCCATCGACATCGCCCGTCTTGCAGATCTGGGCGCCTGTACAGAAGTAGTCACTCCACTGAACGCCCGTCCCGACGAACTTTGTCCCATCCGAGAGCGCGACGTAGACGTCGTCCGAGTTCAAATGGGTCTCTGCCCGCACGTTCGCTGTCGTGAACCAGGCCAATCCTATAAGCAGTAGGACGACACAGACACGGTACAAGGGCCTCGTGCATCGCTTACCGAGAACCTGCAGCATGACGATCTTCACTTTCACTCTGGTTGGACATCTGGGGTTGGGAACAGAACGATTCGCTTACACCCACCAAGGCTAGTGTGCCAAATACCTCCTTCTCACGGGTTTTCCCATCTTAGCCGCTCAGGAACAGCCAGGCTGTGAAGTGGGTCACATCAGGAGTGTGAATTTGGGCACAAGAGAGGCCTACCCCCGTCTCAACCAATCCCCACCTGCAATATGACGCGCTTCGGCCACCTCCCCCGCGTGCCCCAGGTACGTCCAGGCCGTCATCTTCTCACCACTCATCACCGTAACCTCCACCGCCCGCCGCCGGAATAGCCCGCTGTCGGAGCGGCTGTCGTAGCCCTCGTAGCGGTCCAGGCGATGGAGCAGGTAGGGATAGAGGCGCGGCTCCAGGTGGAGCAGCTCGCCCTGGACTTCCCCTTCGCCAGGAACGGCCATCGGAAACGCGCCCAGGTCATACAACACGGCGTCCGGCAAGACGGCCGGCTCGACCCGCAGGACAAACGCGGCGACCTGGGCGAAGGCCGGCTCCCCCGGTCGCAATGTCCCGTAGACGAACAACGGCAGGGGAGCGTCGCTCACGCCGTCGGCTCCGTCAGCCAGCCCTCGCGCGTCTCACTGTCGGAGTCGGTGTCGTCCCGCAAGACGGGAATCCGCGTCACGGCGACCAGCGCCCCGACTGTGACGGCCACGCCTGTCAGGTTGAACACCGTGACGATACCCAGCCCGTCGACGAGCAGGCCAAACAGGATGACGACGAGCATGCGCGTCCCGCCAATCACCGTATCGAAGAGGCCAAAGACGCGCCCGCGCACGGCGTTGGGGATGCGGCGCTGGAGCAGCGCCGTGTGCGTAATGTTCCACATCATGTACCCCGCCATCGACACCAGCACGACACCCAGCACGAACGGGTAGGAGCGGCTGTTGGCGTAGGGGAAAAAGGTGAGCGCGAAGACCAGCGCCGCCCCCGCCCACAGCCTCACCTCGCCCCAGCGCGTGCGCAGGCGTGGCAGCAGCAAAGCCGCCAGCACGCCGCCCACGCCGGCGATGGCGATCACGCCGCCGTACTGCTGGTCCGTCGCCTGGAGGATGTCCTTGATAAACAGGACTTCCAGGACGTCGAAGGAGGACAGCCCGGCTGCCATAAAGATGTCGACGGTGAACAGGGCCAACAACGCCCGGCTCGACGTCAGGGCCCGCCCGCCTTCGGCCAGGTCACGCCCCACCTGGGCGACGGACGCCCGCAGCGCTTGCCGGGCGCGCGGTGGCCGGGGCGCCGCGTGGATGCGGCTGGCGAAGACCGCGCTGAGTAGGAAGCTGGCGGCGTTGAACCAGAAGGCCGGCACATAGCCGAGCGAGGCGACCATGCCCGCGCCGACGGCCGGCCCGATGACCATCGTCGCCGACCACGTCCCCTGGACGAAAGCGTTGGCGGGGACGAGGTCGTCCTTGTCCACCAGGTCGGGCAGCAGCGCGGCGCGGGCCGGGTTGAAGAAGGTCAGCGCCAGGCGCGCCAACAGCGCCACGGCGTACACCTGGGGGGCCGCCGTGGCGAAGGGCAGCAGGGCGTAGAGCAGCGCGCTGGCCAGGTCGCTGGCGATCATGACGTGGGTGCGGTGGAAGCGGTCGGCGACCAGCCCGGCGAACGGCCCCACCAGGAAAGCCGGTAAGCCCTGGGCGACGGCGAGCGTGGCGACGGCCAGGCCGCTACCGCCGCTCAACTCGCGGACGAACAGGAGCATCGCCACGTAGCCCGCCACGTCGCCGACCTGGGAGACGGTGCGCGCCAGCCACAGCCAGCGGAAGCCGGGGTGGTCGACCAGAAGGGGCGCGAAGCGCCGCACGAGGGAGACCATCACGCCACTACCTCGATGATCAGCGATAGAAACTCTTGCAGAAGGGTGGGCACGGGCACAGCGTACGCCTCGCGGCCCGCCGCGTCGAGGGTCGAAACGACACGGTACCAGCCCAGGGCGCTACTGAGGGAGGCCAGCGGGCGCGACAGGGCCAGCGCCGCCCGCAAGACCTCGTGCGAGGCGTAGCCCCGCCAGGGGGCCAGGTAGGCGTCGTCCAGCGGGTCGACTTGAGGGTCGTTCTCGTCCAGCCCCAGGCTCATCTCGGCGCTCACACGCACCGTGCGCAGCGAGTAGAAGGGGTGCGACAGGACGCTGTCACCCCAATCGAACACGACAGCGCGGCCGTCGCGCAGGAAGATATTGCCGTCGTGGAAGTCGCCGTGGTTGAGCGTCTCCGGCAGGCCAAACGCGGCAAGCTGGCGGCACAGGTCGGCGACGTGTGGCGTGAGGTCGCGGAGACGCTGATACTCGGCCTCGGTCAGCCCGTCGGGCTGGCCGACGCGCAGGATGTCGGTGTCGTCCAGCAAGCCCGCGTAGAGGGTGGGCAGTCGGTCGAAGCGGCGGTCGGGCACACCCAGCGCGAGCAGGGTCGGGACACGCTCGGCGAGGTTCATCTGGAGCGCGGCGTACTCGGGCAGGATGCGCTCCCAGTGGCCGAGGTCGTGATCGGCGCGGACAATCTCGCGCAGCCGCGTCCCGCCATCCGGAAAGAGCAGCCAGTGTCGGCGCGCATCCGCGGCCAGCAACGGCAGCACGGTGTCGGGGTACCACTGGGCCAGGGCCTCCGTCAGCGCCACCTCGTGAGCCAGAACGGGCGCGACGGCCTTGAAGTAGATATCGCCCTGGGCTGTCGGGACGCGCAGCACCGTCGACCAGGGGCGGACGTGGGGCTGCTCGATGGGGCCGCTGACGGCCAGCCCCCGCGCGCGCAAGCGGTCCTCAATCCATAGCTCAGCCTGCTCGCGCCAGCCGGGCTGGTCCCACGGCGCTGTTGTTGGTTCCGTCATCTTGTCCTCCGGCGCGAGAGTCTCGCGGCGGAGGGCCGCCGACGCGCCGTGGGATAGTATACCGTCTGCTGGGGATTTGCCAACCGCAGGAAGGATGATTACGCGGACGCCATTTGGGGGATAGGGGGGAGTAGCGGTGGGGGCGTCGCGCGTCAGTGCGACGCCCCCACTGCGATTAAGCAGCCATGAGTTGCTCGAGGCGGTCGACGTAGCGAGCCATGACGGCGAAGGTCTGCTCGACGGGCTCGGGCGAAGCCAGGTCAACGCCGGCCAGCTTCAGCGCGTCGAGGGGATAGAGCGAGCCGCCCGCCTTGAGAAACTTGAGGTAGTCCTCGGCCGCGCTGGGGCCGCCCGACAGGACGCGCTCGGCCAGGGCGTGGGCGCCGGAGATGCCCGTCGCGTACTGGTAGACGTAGAAGTTGCTGTACAGGTGGGTGTGGAACTCCGCCCAGGTGATGCCGACGCGTTCGCGGTCGACGTCGACCTCGTCACCGTAGCCCTCGGCGAACAGGTCGGCCATCAGGTCGATGAGGCTCTGCGCCGTGAGGGCCTGGCCGCGCTCGACGCGCTCGTGCGTCTCCAGCTCGAAGCGCGCCAGGGTGGGCATGACAAAGAAGTAGCGGTAGAAGTTCGCCATCGCCTCCTCGATGACGCCAATCTGGAATTGGGGGTCGCTGTTGCGCTTGAGGAGGCTATCGCGCACCATCGCCTGGTTGAAGTTGGACGCCACCTCGGCCACGAACAGGCCATAGCGGGCATAGACAAACGGCTGCGTCTGCCAGGTGTAGTACGAGTGCAGGGAGTGACCCAGTTCGTGGGCCAGGGTGCTCAGGCTGAACAGGTCGTCATTGTAGCTCATGAAGATGAACGGGAAGGTT
>CAZLBQ010000542.1:0-4211 GCA_964557745.1 uncultured Anaerolineales bacterium | reverse complement strand
ACACCGGCCATGGGTGATGGGGGCAACGGCGCACCCGCCCTTTTTTTGCCTCAGCTCATCGTAGACGCCCAGGTCAGCGGGGCTGAGTGCCTGGCGCATGGTGGCGGCTTCCTCGATCAACTCGGCCAGCTCGGTCTGGACGGCCTCAAGCTGCTCGCGCAAGCCGGCCAGGTGCGTGCTCCACTTGCGGTCGATCTGCGCCCGCCGGTCCGCCGTCGCCTGCTGCGTCTTCTGCGCCTCTTCGACGGCGAACATCGTCTCCAGCATCGTGTCGTCGAGCTTGCCCAGCCGCCGCTTGAGTGAGTTGATCTCGTTCTCCAGGCTCGTCAACTCCTTGACGTTGCTGATGCGCCCGCTGTAGAGGCGCTGCTCCTCGCTGGTAATCTTCGCGGTGAGCGCCAGCCGTTCCAATTCCGCGTCGCGAAGGGTCACCTGGACCTGGTCGAGGGCCTGTTGGGCCGCCGCCGCCTTGGCCCGCGGCTCGGTGACGGCCGGTGGCTCGACCATCGCGGCCTGGATGTCGCGCTGGCGGCGGCGCAGGGCGTCGATACGCTGGTCGCGCTGCTGGAGGCGGAACAACGACTCGGCAACAGACATACGGCCTCGGTAGGGGAAAGTTATGGCAGCATTGTACCCCAACTGTGCCGTGGGGACAAATGCGGGCACGGCCCGCGTTGGCTGGCTTGACCTACGGTTTCTATACGACAGCGAGGCGTAGCCTGGCCCGCGGCCGCTGGCTCAACCCCCTTGGCCTCCTAGATCTGTCACAACTAGCGCGCGCTTCTCGTCTCCTTTGCAAACCGTTCCTAGTGAGCAAAGGAGAGAAGTATGGATACTCGCACCCAGCATGTGGTGATTCTCGGCGGAGGCTATGCCGGACAGATGGCGGCGGCGCGGCTGGCGCGCCAGGGAGCCGGGCTGCGCGTGACCGTGGTGGACGCCCGCGACGTGTTCGTCGAGCGCATCCGGCTGCACCAGGCGGCGGCCGGCCAGACCCTCCGCCGGCGCCAGATGACCGACCTGCTGCCGCGCGGCGTCGCCTTTCGTCAGGCGCGTGTCCTCGGTCACGACCCGCTGCAGCAGCAGGTGAGCCTGGCCACGCTCGCCGGCCGCGAGGAACTGGGCTATGATTGGCTCGTCCTGGCGCTGGGCAGCCGCGTCGATACAGCGGCCGTGCCGGGCGTGGCCGCGCACGCCCTGACGCTCGACGGCTCAAACACGGTCGTCGAGAGGTTGGCCGCGCTGCGCGCCACACACCCCTCGCCGCGCGTGCTCGTCGTCGGCGGCGGGCTGACCGGCATCGAGACGGCGACCGAGCTGGCGGAGCGCTGGCCGACGGCGCGGGTCGAGCTGGTCACGGCAGGTGAGCTGGGGCAGGGCTTTGCGCCGCGCGCCCAGGCCTACCTGCGCCAGGTCTGCGATCAGTTGGGTATTGTCGTTCACGAGGATGCGCGCGTGGCGGCCCTGGACGCGGGCGCGGCCCACCTGGCGACGGGGGAGACGCTCCCGTTCGACGCGTGCGTCTGGCTGGCGGGGATGGCCGCGCCGCCCCTGGCGCGCCAAGCGGGCCTGCCCGTCAACCGGCTTGGCCAGGTCCTCACCGACCCCTGCCTACGCGCCCAGGGCTACCCCAACGTCTTCGCCATCGGCGACGCCGCCGAGGCGAGTGGGGCGCAGTCGGTCCCGCTGCGTATGGCGTGTGCGACGGCCATGCCCATGGGGGCGTACGTCGGGGGCGCCATCGGGCGGCTGGCGCGCGGTGAGGCGGTGGAGCCGTTCCGCTTTGGGTACATCCTGCTCTGCGTCAGCCTCGGGCGGCGGCGCGGCCTGGTCCAGACCCTCCACCCGGACGACACGCCGACGGGGCGGGTGTTCACGGGGCGCGTCGGGGCGCGCATCAAGGAAGCCGTGTGCCGGATGACGGTGGACGCCATCGGGCTGGAGCGGCGCGGCCTGCTGGCCCTGTGGTGGCCGCAGCCCGCGCGCCGGGAGATACACGGCGCCGCACGGCCGGCCACGCGGGAGGCGGCGCAAGCGTAGAGGAGCGGGCGGATATGGACGCTATGAACAGCCTGGACAGAATGGGAGAGGTGGCGGCGTTTGACGAGTACCGGCCCCTGCTGTTCGCCATCGCCTACCGTATGTTAGGCAGCGTGATGGACGCCGAGGACATGGTGCAGGAGACATTCCTGCGCTGGCAGGCTGCGCCCCAGGCCGACGTCCGCGCGCCGAAGGCGTACCTGACCTCGGTCATCACGCGGCTGTGCATCGACGTCTTGCGGTCAGCCAAGGCCAGGCGGGAGGCGTACATCGGCGCCTGGTTGCCCGAGCCGCTGGTGACGGAGGGCCGGGAAGGGGTGGAGGCGGCCATGCTCAGCGACTCGCTCTCGACGGCGTTCCTGGTCCTGCTGGAGCAACTCGGCCCGACCGAGCGCGCCGTGTTCCTGTTGCGCGAGGTGTTCGACTACGAGTACGCGGAGATCGCGGCCATCGTTGGCAAGAGCGAAGCCAACTGCCGCCAGATGGTGACGCGCGCCCGCCAGCATATCCGCGAAGGCCGCCCGCGTGTCGCCGTCGCCCGCCCGGAGACCGAGCGCGTCTTTGGCCGCTTTGTCCAGTCGCTCGCCGAGGGCGACGTGTCCGGCCTGCTGGCGCTCCTAGCGCCCGACGTCACGCTGGTCTGCGACGGTGGTGGCAAGGCTACGGCGGCGCGCAACCCGGTCCACGGCCCCGACCGCGTGACCCGCTTCCTGTTGGGCATCCAGCGCAAGGCTCCGCCCGGCTTTACGGCGCGGCTGGCCTGGATCAACGGCCAGCCCGGCGTCATTGGCTTCGTCGACGGCGCGCCGAACCTGGCCCTGAGCCTGGCCGTCGAGGCGGACCGCGTGGTCGGCGTCTACCTCGTCCTCAACCCCGACAAGCTGGGTGCGCTGGCGCCGCTTGCCCCCGGTGCGCCTCCCGCCGATAATTGAGGAAGACAATGACGCGCTGCGTAAGGAGAGACCGATGGCTCGGCTGTGGACGAGACGCCCCGACCACCCTGGTAGAGTACCCCCCGGCCCGCGCGGCCACCCCGTCTGGGGCAGCCAGCGCGACTTCCAGGCCGACCCGCTGCGCACGTTCGACGCGGCGGCGCGGCGCTACGGCGACATCGTCCGCTTCCGCTCCGGCCCGGCCCACTTCTACCTGATTACCCACCCGGACGACGTCAAGCATGTCCTCCAGGACAACCACCCCAACTATGTCAAGGGGCCGCTCAACGATCTCTACCTCAAGCCCCTGCTCGGCGACGGCCTGCTGACCAGCGAGGGCGGCTTCTGGCTGCGCCAGCGCCGGCTCATGCAGCCCGCCTTCCACCGCCAGCGCCTGGCCCAGTTCGGGGCCGTCATGGCCGACGAGGCCCAGGCGACGGCGGCCCGCTGGCGGGCGTGGGCCGAGCGGGGCGAACCGTTCGACGTGGCCGAGGAGATGATGCGCCTGACCTTGACCATCGTCGGCAAGACGCTGTTCAGCACGGACGTCAGCAGCACGGCGGGCGAGGTTGGCCCGGCGCTGGCCCTGGCTCAGGCCCACGTCAACTACCGCTCGACCCACCTGTTCAGCCTGCCGGAGGCCGTCCCGACGCCGCGCAACCTGCGCTTCCGCCAGGCCCGCGCCACCCTCGACCACGTCGTGCTGGGCATGATCGAGGCGCGGCGCGCGTCGGGCGAGGACCACGGCGACCTGCTGTCGATGCTGCTGGCCGCCCGCGACGAGGAGACGGGCGAGGGGATGAGCGACCGCCAACTGCGCGACGAGGTGATGACCCTCTTCCTGGCCGGCCACGAGACGACGGCCAACGCCCTGGCCTGGACGTGGTACTTGCTGTCGGAGCATCCGGCCCAGGCGCGGCGGCTGCGCGAGGAGTTGGCCCACGTCCTCGGCGGCCGCGCTCCCACCGTGGCCGACCTGCCCCACCTCAAGTACACGGCGATGGTCCTCGACGAGGCGCTGCGCCTGTACCCACCCGCCTGGACGCTGTCGCGTAGCGCCGTCCAGGCCGACGAGTTGGGCGGCTACCCGGTCCCCGCGCGCGCCCTCATCACCCTATGCTCGTACAGCACCCACCGCAACCCGGCCTTCTGGGACCACCCCGACGCCTTCGACCCGGAGCGGTTCGCCCCGGAGCGCGCCGCCGCCCGCCCGCGCTACGCCTACTTCCCGTTTGGCGG
>CAZLBQ010000541.1:0-4212 GCA_964557745.1 uncultured Anaerolineales bacterium | reverse complement strand
CAGAGCGTAGCCGAGGGGTGGCGAGCCGGGGGGGTGGGGGATGAGGGGTGACTTAGGCGCTGGGTCGCTTGCGCATCAAGAGACGGTAGCTGTTGACGATGACCAACTCACCGCGCTGGTTGATGATACTCTGCTTGAACTCCACGACGCCCGACGCGTCGGAGCGTTCCTGGAGGCTCATCACTTCCATCTCGACGTGGACCGTGTCGCCGATAAACACCGGCTTGATAAAGCGGACGCGGTCCAGCCCGTACAGGCCCTCGACCTTGTCGGGGTCGGCGGGGACCATGCCGCTTGCTATGGACAGGACGAGGAAGCCGTGGGCGATACGCTGGCCGAAGCGCGTCCTGGCCGCGTACTCCTGGTCCATGTGGAGCGGGAAGAAGTCAGAGCTGACGCCCGCGAAGTTGACGATGTCGGCCTCGGTCACGGTCCGCCCGCGCGTCGTCAGGCGCTGGCCGACCTCGAATTCCTCAAAGTAGCGGTCAGGCATGGCTCGCTCCTGATGAGAAGTTCCTACTCGACCCGCACCACGACAGCCTCACCCTCGCCGATGCCGCCACACAGCGTCGCCAGGCCGTAGTACGGGCGGCTGTCACCCGCCGCCTGCTTGCGCCGCCGCAACTCGAAGATGAGCGTCATCACCATGCGCGCCGCCGTCGCCCCCGTCGGGTGGCCAATGGCGATGGCCCCGCCGTTGACGTTGGTCCGCTCGCGGATCGCCTCAGCCTTGGCCTCGTCGCCGTCGGCCAGCAGCAGCGTCGACACCAGGGGGACGGCCGCGAACGCCTCGTTGATCTCAATGAGGTCGATGTCATCGATGGTCAGCCCGGCCTTGCTCAGGGCCAACTTGCCCGCCGTGGCCGGGATCGACGCGATGCGGTCGGGGTGGCCCGACGCCATCGCCCCACTGACCAGCGTCGCCAGGGGGCGGCGGCCGCGCCGCTCGGCCTCTTCGCGCGACATAAGGATGAGCGCTGTCGCGCCGGTGTTCAGGCCGGGCGCGTTGCCCGCCGTGACCGTCGGGCTGCCGTAGATGAGGGGCAGCTTCGCCAGCCGCTCCAGCGTCGTGTCGGCGCGCGGCGACTCGTCCTGACAGAACGAGACCGGCGCGCCCTTCGCCTGCGGTACGTCGACGGGGAAGAGCTCGTCGTTAAAGCGGCCGGCTTCGCGGGCAGCAAAGTAGCGCTGGTGGCTGCGCAGCGCCCAGCGGTCCTGTGGTTCGCGGCCGATGCCGTACTCGACGGCCTCTTCGCCCGCCTGGACGGCGCGGGGCTTGCCGGTCATCGGGCAGGCGATGACCAACTGGTCCTTGAGGACGATATCCCCCAGCTGCCGCCCCCAGCGTGCGTCGTGGACGAAGTACGGCGTGCGGCTCATGTTCTCCGCGCCGCCCGCCGCCGCGATGGTCGCGTCGCCGACGCGGATTGAGCGCGCCGCCAGGTTGATGGCCGCCATGGACGAGCAGCAGGCGCGGTCGACGGTGTAGGCGACCTTCTCCGGTGGGATGCCCGCCTTGATGGCGACCTGGCGCGCGATGGAGCGGTCCGAGCCGGGGAGGTTGACGCCGACGGCGATTTCGTCCACGTCGGCGGGGTCGAGGTCGGCGCGGCGCACCGCCTCGGCGAACACGAGGCCCCCCAGGTCGGGGTGGGTAAAGTCCTTGAGGGCGCCGCCAAACTTGCCGAACGGGCTGCGCGCGGCGCTCACCACGACAACGTCTGTCATACTACCTTCTTTCAGACAGACCTGGCAGGTCTTCAAGACCTGTTAGGTCTGAATATTAGACAACTCCGCTCGCCTTCAACTGGGCGACCTGTTCATCGGAGAGGCCGAGCACCTCGCTCAGGACATTCGCCGTGTGCTCGCCCAGATCGGGCGCGGGGCGGCGGATAGGCTCCGGGTTGTTGGAGAGCTTGACGGGCGGCCCAACGAGCTTGACCGGGCCGACTACCGGGTCTTCGACCTCGATGAGGAGCTGGCGCGCCTCAATCTGCGGGCACTCGAACACTTCCTGCGCGTTCTGCACCGGCCCGACGGGTAGCCCCGCCGCCAGCAGCTTCTCGACAGCCTCGGCCTTCGTCTGCTGGGCGAACCAGCCGTTGACGATATCGCCCAGCCAGCCGGTGATGTTCTTCGCTCGCTCCGGCCCGGACGTCGCGCCCTCGTGGCCGATCAGGTCGGGGCGGCCAATCGCCTGGCAGAACTTGCCCCAGTCGTTCTCCGTCGCCACGATGATGGCGACATAGCCGTCGCGGCAGGCGAAGGGACCCCAGGGGGCCATGTACGGCTCGCGGCCGCGCTGGAGGACGTGCTTCGTCAGCGAGTAGGCCGTGACGGACCGCTCGGCCAGGCCGACCATCGTGTCGTACATGGCAACGTCGATGTACTGGCCGCGCCCTGTCCGCTCACGCTCGTAGAGGGCGAGCATAATGCCATAGGCCGCCTGCATGCCGGACACGATGTCACCCAGCGCGACTCCCAGCCACGTCGGCGGGCCGTCGGCGGCCCCGCACGTATTCATCAGGCCGCCCATGGCCTGGGCGACGATGTCGTAGGCCGGACGCTCGTTGTACGGCCCGTCGAAGCCGGGCAGGCTGCCGAAGCCGCTGATGCTGGCGTAGACCAGGCGCGGGTTCTCCTCGCTCAGCCGCGTGTAGCCCAGCCCCATCTCGTCCAGCAGGCCGGGGCGGAAGTTCTCGACCACGACGTCGGCCTCGCGGGCCAGGTCGCGGAAGATCTGGCGGCCCGCTTCCTCTTTAAGGTTGAGGGTGATGCTGCGCTTGTTGCGGTTGAAGCGCATGAAGTAGCCGCTGCGCCGCCGCCCGTCCTCGGTCTTGATCATCGGCGCGCCCTCGCGGGCCGTGTCGCCCGACTTGGGCCGCTCGACCTTAATCACGTCCGCGCCCTGGTCGGCCAGCATCATCGTGCAGTACGGCCCGGCCACCTGGACCTCGAAACTGACGACACGAATGCCGTCGAGGGGTTTGGCTCGTCGCTCTGTCATGGGAAAGTCCTTGGCGTTAGAGACGCTCGATAATGGTCGCGATACCCAGGCCGCCGAAGCAGCACATGGTTTGCAGGCCGTAGCGGCCACCGCGCCGCTCCAACTCGTGAAGCAAGGTGGTCATGATGCGTGCGCCGCTCGCGCCCAGCGGGTGGCCGAGGGCAATCGCCCCGCCGTTGACGTTCACACGGTCCATGTCCGGCCCAATCTCGCGCGCCCAGGCCAGCACGACCGACGCGAACGCCTCGTTGATCTCGATGAGGTCCATCTGGTCCAGCGTCAGCCCGGTCCGCTCCAGCACGCGCCGCGTGGCCGGGATGGGCGCCGTCAGGGCCATGACGGGGTCGTCGCCGACAACAGTCTGGGCGACGATACGGGCGCGGGGCCGTAGCCCCAACTGGGCCGCACGGCGCTCGGACATGAGTAGCAATGCCGCCGCGCCGTCGGACACCTGGCTCGAACTGGCCGCCGTGATGACGCCGTCCTCCTTAAAGGGCGGCTTGAGGCTCGCCAGCTTCTCCAGGCTCGTCTCCGGGCGGATGCCCTCGTCCTGGTCCGCCACGACCGACGCGCCGTCCACTGTGACGGTCAGCGGGACGATCTCGCGCTGGAAGAAGCCCGAGGCGCGGGCGTGGGCCGCCTTGCGGTGGCTGAGCAAGCTGAACTCGTCCAACTCCGCGCGGCTGAAGCCCCAATGCGCCGCGATCATCTCGGCCGACACGCCCATCGACGTCATCGGGTAGCGCGCTTTGAGGGCGTCGGTGAAGGGGTAGCCGGGTCCGTTGGCCCGCGTGCTGCCCATGGGGACGCGCGTCATGCTCTCGACACCCGCCGCGATGACGATGTCCGCGGCCCCGCTCTCGATGGCGCTGGCGGCGAAATGGACGGCCTGCTGGCTCGACCCGCACTGGCGGTCAACCGTTGTGGCGGGGACGGCGGGCGGGAAACCCGCCAGCAGCGCCGCGTTGCGGCCGATGTTGAGGGCCTGGTCGCCGACGACGGACACGCAGCCCATGATAATGTCGTCAACCTGGTCGCGCTCGATGCCCGCCCGCGTGATGACAGCGTTGAGCGCCGCCGCCGCGAGTTCGGTCGGGTGCGTCTCCTTGAACTGGCCGCCGCGCCGCCCGATGGGTGTCCGCACGGCCTCGACAATCACAGCCTCAGGCATCTGTCCTCGCTCCGCTCGGTGACGATGGACGATG
>CAZLBQ010000540.1:0-4229 GCA_964557745.1 uncultured Anaerolineales bacterium | reverse complement strand
CGCGGCAACCCCTCCTTCGTCTGGCGGGCGGGCCAGGACCGCCGCCTCCAGATGATCGCCCAGTGGGCGCGGCTCGACGGGGCGCGCGTCCTCGTCGATGGCTGCGGCATCGGCATGTACGTCGCCCACCTGCGCGCCTTCACACCCTTGGTCTACGGCATGGACATCGAGTTCGAGCGCGTGGCCGAGGGCGCGGCGAGCCTGCCGGGGCTGGCCGTCGCCGCCGCCGAGACGCTACCCTACCCCGACGACACGTTCGACACCGTGCTGTCCCACGAGGTGCTGGAGCACGTCGCCGACGACCGCCGCGCGCTGGCCGAGATGGTGCGCGTACTGCGGCCGGGCGGGCGGGCCGTCGTGTTTGTCCCGAACCGGGGCTTCCCGTTCGAGACGCACGGCGTCTACTGGCGGGGGGAGTACCACTTTGGCAACATCCCCCTGGTCAACTACCTGCCCGACGCGCTGCGCGACCGCCTGGCGCCTCACGTCCGCGCCTACACGGCGGGCGACCTGCGCCGCCTGTTCGATGGGCTGCCGGCGCGGATCGTGACGCTGACCCAGGTTTACCCTGGCTACGACAACATCGTCGCCCACCGCCCGGCGCTGGGGCAGACGGTGCGCCGTGTCACGTACGCTCTCGAAGGCACGCCGCTGCGGACGTTCGGCCTGTCGCACTTCCTGGTGGCGGAGAAGACGATGGACGATGGACGGTGGACGATGGACGACAGCCAGACTCCTGGCGCATAGCCATCGTCTATCGTCCTTGGTCCGTCGTCGTTTATTGCGTGTCGCCCTCATGTAGGCTGGGTGTCGGTTTGGCGTCAGGCTGACACGGGGCGTCGGCGAGCCGGGGGATGGCTGTGGCGCAAGGTGGCATAGTCTCTGCTATAGTGGCAATGTGGTTCTTTTGTTCTACCACTGTAGGAGGGATGTATGATCGTCTTCGCTATGGTCGGGTGTTTAGCCAGCGCGGGCGTGATTTACAGCCTGCTCAACCGCGAAGCGGGGCTGGCGCTGGACCCCACGGAAAAACATGTGGATGGTTTTGCGGTCTACCTGCTCGTCGTCCTCGTCGCCGCCACGCTCTACTTCTTCGTCCGCAGCCTCCTGGGCTAAGCCTGCCCACCGCGCATCGAATTCCTTCCTCTCCTCAACCCAGCTATAATTAACGGGCGACCGACAGCGGGCGGCCCGCGCGTCGTGGCGCGCTGACGGTCAAGGGAGAGGTTCGATGACCCCCATTCTGCAATTCATCCTGGCCATCGCCGTGATCCTGGCGGTCGCCAAGGCGGGCGCCCTCGCCAGCGTGCGGCTAGGCCAGCCGGCGGTGCTGGGGCAGCTGCTCAGCGGCCTGATTCTTGGCCCGACGGTGCTTAACTTCCTCCACCTGCCGTTCTTCACCGATACGCACCTGGAAGAGGGCATCTCGCACCTGGCGGAAGTCGGGGTCATCCTGCTGATGTTCGTCGCCGGGTTGGAAGTTGAGTTGAGCGAGATGCGCCGCGCCGGACGCGTGTCGGCGCTGGCGGGCGTGATGGGGGTCGTCGTGCCCTTGCTCCTGGGCCTGGGCGTGGGGCTGGCCTTCGGCTATCCCCTCCAGAAGAGCCTCTTCATCGGCATCATCCTGACGGCCACCTCGGTGAGCATCTCGGCGCAGACACTGATGGAACTGGGGGCGCTCCGCTCGCGGGTGGGGATGGCGCTGCTGGGGGCGGCGGTCGTTGACGACGTGCTGGTCATCCTCATTTTGTCCATCTTCGTCGCCGTGGCCGCCGGCGGCGGGGGCATCGCCGAGATTGCCGTGGTCGTGGTCAAGATGGCGCTCTATCTAGCGGGAGCGGTCGTCGTCGGGGCGTGGCTTATCCCGCGCCTGGCCGCGCGCGCCGAGCGCCAGCCGGTCAGCGAGTCGGTGCTGACGACGACATTGATTGTCACCCTGCTCTTTGCCTGGGCGGCTGAGGCGCTGGGGGGTGTGGCGCTCATCACCGGCGCCTTCATCGCCGGCGTGCTGTTTGGCCGCACGGGGTCCAAGCACACCATCGAGCGTGGGATGCACGTCCTGGCCTACGCTTTCTTTGTACCCATCTTCTTCGTCAGCATCGGCCTGGAGGCCAACGTGCGCCTGCTGACGGGCGATCTCATCGTCCTGACCCTCGCCATCCTCGTGGTCGCCATCCTCGGTAAGGTCGTCGGGGCCGGGCTGGCGGCGAAGTGGTCGGGGTTTCGGAACAACGAAGCGCTGCAGGTTGGCATCGGGATGGTGTCGCGGGGCGAGGTCGGGCTGATTGTGGCGTCCATCGGCGTGGGGGCGGGCCTCATCAGCGCGGAGGTCTTTACCGTCACCGTGGTCATGGTCCTGATCACCACGCTCATTACCCCGCTGGCGCTGCGCTGGGCGCTGGGGCGCAGCGCAACCCCGTCGACGACGGCGGCGCCAGCGGGCGACGCAGACTGAGTGGAGAACGCTATGCCGCAAATGATCCTTCTCGTCGTTGACCAACTCGAAGTTTTCCCGACGGTGATGGAGGCCTGGAACGCGGCGGGCATCACCGGCATCACGATTTTTGAGACGACCGGCATGGGGCGCGAGATGGCGCAGCGCGACGATCTGCCCCTCATGCCCAGCCTGCGCAACCTGTTTGAGAGCCGCGAGGAGGGCCATCGCACGCTCATGGCCGTCGTCGGCGACGACTTCAACGTCGATGCCCTGTTCGACGCCACCGAGGCTATCACGGGGCCGCTCGATGCGCCCAATACCGGCATCATGCTCACCGTGCCGGTGGCGAAAGTGCGGGGCCTGAACCGCCTGCCGAATGCGAAGGGGAGGAGCCGCTGATGCGCCTGCTGATGTTGCGTCACGGTCGGACGCGCTCCAACGTCGAGCTGCGCTTGGCAGGCTGGACGGATGATCCACTGGACGAATTGGGGTTACAGCAGGCCAAGGCCATCGCCCGCTCGCTGGCCGACGAGGGCCGGCTGGTCCACATCTACGCTAGCCCGCTGCAACGCGCCCGCCAGACAGCGGAGGCGGTGTCCCAGGCGCTGGGGGGGCTGCCGGTGGCGGAGCGGCCGGCGCTGCGCGAGCGGCACTTTGGCATCTTCGAGAACCTGCCGATGCCGACGCTGGCCGAGCAGTTCCCGGACATGGCGCGGGCGTGGGCGGAGCGGGGCGCGATTGACTGGGGACCGCCGGAGGGCGAACTCCCGCACGAGTTCACCGACCGCATCATGAGCGAATTGAACGGCATTGTGGCGCGCCACCAGGGCGACGACCGCGTACTGGTGGTGACGCACGGCGGGGTCATCGCCGTCGCCCTGGCCGCCTGGCTCCAGAACGATCCGGCGCGCTGGCGCGAGTACTTTGTCAACAACTGTTCGGTGACGGAGTTGGAGTTTGCCTCGGCGCCGCGCCTGGTGCGCTTCAATGCCTGCGTCGAGGCTGACGAGACGGAGTAGACTGGACATAATAGCGAGAGGACGGGGGCGTAGCGCCTCCGTCCTCTCGCTATTATGCGGTTGTGTTCAGGTTACTGGATCCAGGTCACGTAGTTCTGGAAGGCGGCGCTGCTGATGCGGCGGCCAAAGTTCTCGACGGCCGGGTTGCGGGAGTCGTGGTAGGTGTTGACGGCGAAGACGTGGCGCGCCCCGTTGAGCAGGCGGTAGACACCCGCGCCGCTGTCACCACTGGCCATGTCCGTCGTGTAGCGGACGATCTCGCTGTCCTCGCCCGTCACGCGGCCCGACGCGTACCACTGGGTGCGGTAGGGCTTGTCGCCAGGGTAGCCCGACAGGTTGGCGACCAGGTTGTTCAGGCTCGAGTTGCTGAGGGCGGCGATGCCGAACCAGCCGACGGTGTTGCCGATGTTGGTGGGCAGGACAATCGCGCCGTAGTCATAGCGCCAGTTGTTGTCGCGGGTCCAGCCGAGGACGCTGCGCAGGGCGCCGGAGCCGACGGTGATGCGCCCGTAGGGGGCCGCGTTGCCGTTCGCGCCAGGGGTGACGACGACGCTGGACGCCCAGCCGCCGCGGTTGGCCTGGAAGACACAGTGGCCCGCTGTCAGGACGGTGTGGGGGCCGACCATCGTGCCCGAGCAGCCGCCGGTGTTGCCGTTGGGGAAGGTGAGGGCCAGGTGCACCTGGGCGCGCCATGGGTAGTCACCCGTGTTGTAGATGCGGACGCGGTCGTCGGCGCCGATGATGGAGTCCGTGCCCAGGCCGCCAACGCTGCG
>CAZLBQ010000539.1:0-4254 GCA_964557745.1 uncultured Anaerolineales bacterium | reverse complement strand
ATCGGCGCTTCCAGCCCTTGCTCACCCATGCCAAGCGCATGGTCGAGGCCAACGGCCCCATCGCCACGGCCATCGTCGAATTCTACCACTTCCACATGGACATCCTGCGCGGCATGGGCGCGACGGAGGACGGGCTGGCCCAGGTGCTCACGTCGGGCTGCATCCACAGCATCGACCTGATGCGCTACCTGGGCGGTGACGTCGCCGAGGTCTACGCCGTGAATAGCGCCTACTTCGACCGCCACCTGGACAGCTTCACAGCGCTGGTCCGCTTCGCGGGTGGCGCGACGATTCTCTTCCATAACCACCTGCTGGGTGAGGTGCGCAGCGAGAAGCTGACCATCCACGGGCGGCGGGCGTCGGCGTACCTGGAAGGATTGGTCCAGAAGTGCATCGTCCACCAGGACGATTTCACCTACGATCTCAAGGCCGTCGAGCACGCTGACCCGTCCGCGCCGCAGTGGGCCGACCGACCGCGCCACGCCTACCTGAACGGCTGGTGGGACCAGGACCGCGCCTTCATCGACTGTGTCAAGGAGCGGCGCGCCCCGCGCTACCCGGCCGCTGATCTGACGGACGCGGTCAAGACGATGCAGCTTATCGACGCCATCCGTGCGGAGGTGAAGGGCCGAGTTCAGGAGTAGAGGAGGGAGCATGGGCCAGGGACGGGTCGCCGACCGCGTCGCCATTGTGACGGGAGCCGGGCGCGGTATGGGCAAGGAGATCGCGCTGACACTGGCGCGCGAGGGGGCGGCCGTCGTCGTCAACGACGTGCGCGCCGACTGGGCTGAGGCCGTTGCGGCCGAGATTGGGGCGACGGGCGGGCAGGCGCTCGCTGTCGTCGCCGACATCAGCCGCGAGGACGAGGTCAAGGCCCTGGTCCAGGCGGCCGTCGCGCGGTTCGGTACGGTCCACATCCTGGTCAACAACGCGGGCATCCTGGGCAACACCCAGCCGCTGGAGATGATTCCAGGCAACGAGTGGGACCGTCTCATGGCGATCAACGTCAAGGGCGTCTTCAACTGCACTAAGGCCGTCCTGCCCCTCATGAAGGCGCAGCGCTACGGCAAGATTGTCAACGTCTCGTCGTCGGCGGGGCGCAGCACCAGCACGTTTGGCGGCGCCCATTACACCACGTCCAAGGCGGCCATCCTCGGCCTCACCCGCCACACGGCGCGCGAGGCCGCGCCGTTCAACATCAACGTCAACGCCACTGCGCCGGGTAGTATGGATACCGAGATGGTGCGCGAGCGGGCCACGCCGGAGCATATCGAGGGCGAGCGCCAGAAGATTCCACTGCGGCGGCTGGGCACGGCGCAGGACGAGGCCAACCTGGTCCTCTTTCTCTGCTCCGACGAGTCGAGCTACATCGCGGGCGCGACCATCGACATCAACGGCGCGGATTTGCTGCTCTGAGAAGGAGTGGGCATGACCATCGAGGTTCTGCAAGTTGACCCCGTCGCCTCCCTCCAACCGTATGACCGCGAACGGCGCGCCATCGAAGCGGCAGGCGGGCGGCTCGTCATCGGCGACTGCAAGACGGACGAGGATGTCCTGCGCCAGGGGCGCGACAGCGAGATTCTGCTCATTTCCTGGCTGCCCATCCCCGGCCGCGTCATGCGTGACCTGCCCGCGCTGCGCCTCATCGTGCGCTGGGGCGTGGGCTACGACCAGATTGACGTGCCCGCCGCGACCGACCTGGGCATCGCCGTCGCCAACGCGCCGACCTACTGCACCGAAGAGGTGGCCGAGCACACCATTGCCCTGCTGGTCAGCGCGGCGCGACGTGTTCCCTGGCAGCACGAGCAGATGCGCGCGGGCGGCTGGCCGACGATTCAGACCCAGCCTATGCGCCGCCTGGCGGGGCGTAGGCTGGGCCTGTTGGGCCTGGGCCGGATCGGGGCCGCGGTCGCCCAGCGAGCGCAGGGTCTTGGCCTGCGCATCCTGGACCACGACCCCTTTCTGTCCGCCGATGCTGTGCGGGCGCAGGGTGTCGAGCCATGCGGGCTGGACGAGTTGCTGGCGGAGGCCGACTTTGTCTCGGTCCATATCAATCTGAGCCAGGACACGCGCGGGCTGCTCAACGAAGCGCGCCTGCGCCGCATGAAACCCGACGCCATCCTCATCAACACCAGCCGGGGGCCAGTCGTCGACGAGGCAGGACTGATCCGCGTCCTCCAGGACGGCCACCTGGCGGGCGCGGCGCTGGACGTGTTCGAGCGCGAGCCGCTGGGGCCGGACAACCCGCTGCGCACGCTGCCCAACGTCATCCTGACCCCCCACGCCGCGAGTTGGTCGGCCGAGGCATGGGATGGCCTGCGCGCCGAGGTGAGCCAGGCGGCGGCCGACTGGATTCGGGAGAGCTGGTGCCGCTCAGTGGTGAACCCCCAGGTGCGCGAGCGATTGCGCCCGCGCCTCTCGTAGGGGCGAACCTGCGTGTTCGCGCGAATGAGGGGGCAGAGCAGCTGGTCTGCCCCTACCTTGAACACGGAGACGCCGCATGAAAATTACCTCCGTCGAAACATTCCACGTCTCGAGCCCGCTGCCGCGCGGTGTCGGGCCATCGACCTACTACTACCACAGCCGCGACGCGCTCCTGGTCAAGATTACCACGGATGAAGGCCTGGTCGGCTGGGGCGAGACCGCCGCCGTCCCCGCCGTGCGCGCCTACATCGACCGCCAGATCGCACCGGGCCTCATCGGCCAGAACCCCCTCGCCCACCGTCGTCTGTGGCGGCAGATGTGGGGTCCCAACTTCGGCGACGGCATGGCCGTTGGCGCGGTCGATATCGCCCTCCACGACCTGTGGGGCAAGGCGCTCAACATGCCCATCACCGACCTGTACGGCGGGCGGCTGCGCGACCGCGTGCCTGCCTACGCCTCGTCGCTGACCTATATCGAGGGCGTGCCGGCCCTCGAGCACTATCCGTCCGACGCCGTCGCGCTGGTCGAGCAAGGCTTCCGCTCCATCAAGCTCCGCCTCGGTGGGCAGCCCCTCCGCGACGACGTGACCGTCGCCGCCGCCGTGCGCCAGGCCGTCGGGCCGGACATCCAGTTGACCGTCGACGGCAACGGCGCGTACACCCTCTCGACCGCCGTCCAGATGGGGCGCGAGCTAGAGCGCCTGGGCTATGCCTGGTTCGAGGAGCCGCTGCCCCAGCCCCACTACGCCGCCTACGAGACGCTGACCGACACGCTCGACATCGCCATCGCCGCCGGCGAGGCGCTCGACTCGCGCGGCGCGTTCAAGGAGGTCTTGCAGCGGCGGGCGATGGACATTGTCCAGCCCGACCCCTGTCTGTGCGGCGGCATCGCCGAGTGCCTGTTCGTGGCCGACCTGGCGCGGCTGTGGGGCGTCCAGTGTATGCCGCACTGCTGGAGCGGCGCCATTGTCGTCGCCGCCTGCCTCCACGTCCTGGCGCTGCTGCCCGACCCCAGTTGGGCGCGTGTCACCGAGACGCCGATGCTGGAGCTAGACGTCATCGAGAACCCGTTCCGCGAGGCGTTGGTGACGCGCCCGTTCCGCGTCCGCGAGGGCGTCGTCGACGTGCCGACCGGACCAGGCCTGGGCATCGAGATCGACGAGACCGTGCTTCGCCAATACCTGGTCGACTGAGGGGAGATAACGCATGGAGATCGTCCGCGTCGGCATGATCGGGTCCGGTTTCATGGCCCACACCTACTCCGAGGTGCTGAGCCACTATACGCACAGCGGACGCCTCGTCGCCATCGCGGGCGGGCGGCGCGCGCCGTCCCTGGCCGAGCGCTACGGTGTCGCCGCCGAGCCGTCGGTCGAGGCGCTCATCGCCCGCTCCGACGTAGACGCCGTCATCATCACCGCGCCGGAGCAGGTGCGCCTGGAGCAAACTCGGCTGGCGGCCGCCGCGGGCAAGCACGTCCTGTCCGAGAAGCCCATGGCGACTAGCGTGGCCGAGTGCGACGCCATGATCCAGGCCTGCCGCGCCGCGCGTGTCAAGCTCATGGTCTGCCAGACGCAACGCTTCCGTGGCGTCCACCGGCGGGCGCGTCAGATGCTGGACGAGGGGCGGCTGGGGGCGGTGCGCCAGATGCGCATCTGGTCGTTGTTCCCCGCCAGTTGGAGCGTGCCCGTCGTCCACGAGCGCCCGTGGTACACCGACCCCAACGCGGGCCTATTTATGAGCCAGGCCGTCCACGACTTCGATATGCTGCGCTGGCTCGTCGGCAGCGACGCCACGCGCGTCTTCGCCCGCGTGACGAGCTACGGCGACCACG
>CAZLBQ010000538.1:0-4278 GCA_964557745.1 uncultured Anaerolineales bacterium | reverse complement strand
ACATAGGCGGGCATCAGGTACTCAACCGTCTGCGGGGCGCGGTACGTGATGGCGACAAAGGCGGGCAGGGCGAAGCCGACAATCAGGAGCAGCGCGATCGGGCCGCCGTGGGGCCGCCGCACGCGCGCCAGCAGGCCGACCACGCCGAGCGCGGCCATTGCCAGCAGCGGCCAGCCGAACTGGAAGCGCAGGATGCCCATCAGGATGCGCAGCCGGTCGGGCAGCAAGGCCGGCCGCGCGAAGGCGAACATGTCGCCGCCGAAGCCCCGCGCCAGGGCGTGGTCGAGCCAGGCGCCCAGCGTCGCCAGGGCATCGGGGTGGGGCGGGACGCCCGGCGCGCCCCGCAGCGGCAGGTACAGCAGCGGCAGCAGGCCGACGAGGGCGGCAACGACGACGGGCCAATAGCTTATGGCCGCCGAAGCGCGAGCGACGTCCTGTCGGGTCTTGTTCAGTTTTGGCGACTCACGACGGTCGAGCCAGCGCCAGGCGACGGCCAGGAAGGCGGGTAGGGCAGTGAAGGCCAGGCTGCCGTGGTGCCCGACCCCTAGCGCCGTCACCAGGACGAGCAGCGCTAGGCGGCGCGGCGTTGGCCTATCGACGGCAGACAGCGCGGCCAGGAGGATAGCCGCCGCAAATAGCGCCACGAGGATACGGATGTTAGCCGTCGTGGCGGCGGCCCAGAACGTCGTCGCCCCCATCAGGGCCAGCGGCGCGGCCAGGGCGATGACGTCTCCCACCTTCCCCCGCGTCACTGCCCTCCGCTCCCCCTTCCTCCCCCACGCGTGGGGGGAGGAAGGGGGTAGGGGGATGGAGGAAGGCCTGGGGGAGACGTGTCCGCCTACCCGCAGCGCCGCCACGTACACCATCACCAGCGTCCCAGTGGCCAGGAACGCCGACAGCAGGTTCAGTCCCCAGGCCGGACTGGTCGCGGTCAGGCGGGTAAAGAGCCAGCCGACGAGGGTGTAGAGGGGATAGCCGGGCGGGTGGGCGATACCCAGCGTCGCCGCGACGAGTTGGAACTCGCCGCTGTCGGCGGGCAGGACGCCAGGCGCGACGGTCGCACCGTAGAGAACTAGCGCCCCGACGGCCAGGACGACGCCCGGCCAGGCCGAACTGAGGCGCGCGCGGCGGGTGACAAGGGCGACCTGCCCAACCAGCATCAGGGCGACCGCCAGTAGCGCTAGCCGCCCATCGGGCCAGGGCGACACCGCCAGGTAGCCCCACGCCAGCGCCCACGGTTGGCCGCCCCGCGCAGCCCATACCGCCCCCGCCGCGCCGGCCAGCACAGCCCACAGCCACAGCGGTCCCACCCCCACCAGCGTGCCCAGCGCGCCGCCCAGCCCCCCCGCCGCGAGCGCACCCAGCGCCATGCGCCCCCTCGCTGCATTGGCGCGGGGGACGGGGGGAGAGGCGGACTGGTTAGCCGGTCCGTTACGAGGCTCTTTCACAGCTGGAAGTATACCCGACAAGAAATGGCGTGGCGAAATTCACGCTCATTTGACACACCCCCCGCTTTTGGTATAATGACGTTGGCCCGGCACGACCGCCGTCCCCCCCACTCGTCGGGCCAACCCATTGCCCGCCCCTGGCCGAATGACGCCAGGTGGCTATAGTTTTTCAGGCCTCGACGCTGGAGGCCGCTTCCCAGCCCGGCTGGGCCAAGCCTGGATAGCTGCATGTCGGACGCCGCCCGCTCCTGCTCCCTGTCACGCGCTCATCGCGCCCGATTCCTGCCCGTCATGACATGGCCGACCTGAATGACCGGACCTCAGAGTCCGCTTGTTCGGGTTGGCCGTGCTGTTTTGGCCCGCCGCGCCGCGCCTGAAAGGAGGACTGCGCCCCTCGAAACGGCTGCCCCCAAATCACACCAATGTATCTGCCTTTCCACCATCACAGAGAGGGAAGAAACGTAATGCATCCTAAGTTGCATCGTCTACTCGCCCTGGGCATCGCCCTGGCGCTGCTGCTGCCCGCCCTCCTGACCGGCGCCGGTTCAGCCCTGGCCGACGCGCCTGAGCCAGTGATTGTCTCGGACCAACTGCTCTCCACGGCGGGGCCGCTCTCCGCCGACGAGGAGATTACCGTTGGCATCGAGCTAGCCGGCAACCCGGTCGTGAAGACCTACCTGGCTATGAAAGACCAGGGGGCCAACAAGGCCGACGCGGCCAAGGCGCAGCAAGCCCGTAAAGCCGACCTGGAGAAGACTCAGTCTTCGGTAGTTGCGGCGATCAAGGCCAAGGTTCCGAGTGCGCGCATTCTGACGCAGCACCAGTTGCTGGTCAACGCGGTGACGGCGCGGGTCAAGCGCGGTGATGTGGCGGCTCTGAGCTCCATCCCAGGCGTGACCCGCATCACGCGGCTCACTGCCTACAAGCCTGACCTGTCCAACTCCGTGCCCTACATTCACGCGGATCAGGTCATGCAGCAGCTCGGCATCTATGGGCGGGGCGTCAAGGTCGCCATCATCGACAGCGGCATCGATTACACCCATGCCGCCTTCGGCGGTCCCGGTACAGTTGCCGCTTACGAGGCGGCGAATCAAGATCGGACAGCCCTGAGCGAGAGCGTGACCATCACCGACACCAACGGCATGGCCATCCAGACCAAGATGTTCCCGACCGCCAAGATCGAGGGCGGCTACGACTTCGTAGGCGAGAACTGGGCTAGCGATGGAGATCCGTTGGAGCCCGATCCCGACCCGCTCGATGATGCCGATGTCGGCCATGGTACCCACGTAGCGAGCACAGTCGCCGGCTTTGGGGTCCCGAACGCCTCGTTCAACGGCTCGATGCCTGCCGACAACACCTTTGCCGGCACGACGGTCTACCACGGCGTCGCTCCGGCGGCCATCCTGTACGCCTACCGCGTCTGCAACGGCTCGTGCCCGAACGAAGCGTCCATCCAGGCTATGGAACGCAGCATGGACCCCAACAACGACGGCGACATGAGCGACCACCTGGACGCGATTAACATGTCGTTGGGCCGCAACTTCGGCGACGATACCCTCAGCGCCGTTGCGGCCAGTAATGCTGTTGACGCAGGCGTCGCTATGGCGCTCTCTGCCGGCAACAGCGGTGACGTGCCTTTCATCACTGGCGCGACCTCGGTCAATCCCAAGGCGCTCAGTGTCGCCAACATGCAGGGCGCGGGTCAGGTCAACTACCTGCTTGTCGCCACCGCTCCGTCGTCACTCGCCGGCCGCAAGTTCCTAATGGCCGAGCAGGACTGGGCGCCCCCGCTGTCTTCGACCGGACCCATCAGCGGCGACCTCGTCTACATTGGCCGTGCTTGTCCCGGTGATGCACTCGAGGCTAACCCTGCGGGGAAGATTGCCTTGATCGTGCGAGGCACCTGTGCAGTCTCTCTGAAGGCAGCCACGGCCAGCGCCGCGGGAGCGCTCGCCGCGATGATCTACAACAATCAGCCAGGTGAGTTGCCCACGGGCTTCAGCTATGGTGGGGGCGATGTAACAATCCCCACGCTCACCATTACTCTGAGCGCCGGCACACTACTCCGCAACACCCCCGGTGTCCAAGTAACATTGTCAACGGCTAATGTCTTGTCGATGGCCGGTACGATTGCTTCAGGGTCGAGCCGTGGACCGTCGATTGAACTGGCGGGGCTTAAGCCGGATGTGAGTGCGCCAGGCACGAACATTGTGGCGGCAGGCTCCGGTACCGGCAACGGCCCGAAGACCCTGTCGGGCACTTCCATGGCTTCACCTCATGTGGCAGGCGTGCTGGCGCTCCTGAAGCAAGCCCACCCAACGTGGACGGCCATTGAGCGGGAAGCGGCCATTGCGAATACGGCCAACCCCATCATCCAGGACCTCCTGGGGTTGGACGACGCCGGCAATCCCCGCTTGACTCCTGTCTCGCTGAGTCGCCAGGGATCTGGGTTGGTCGATGCCTTCAAGGCGGTGAGCACCACCACCGTCGCCACCGTACCCGATCACGTGGCGAGCCTCTCCTACGGCATCCTCGCCGTCACCGACACGATGAGCCAGACCAAGTCGTTCACACTGACCAACAAGGGTACCACGCAGCGCACGTACACTCTGTCCACCATGCCCTTCGGCGCTCTGCCGGCTGGTACAACCATGAGCGTGTCGCCTGCCTCCGTCACGCTGGCGCCTGGCGCGTCGGCAACGGTGAATGTCACCCTGAACGTGGCGGCCGCCGGCCTGCCAGCGTTCAATCTGATCGGGACAGGCACAGCCGCGCCCCGCAGCCTGAACTCCGCCGAGATCAGCGGCTTCGTCAAGGTCAGTGAGGAAGG
>CAZLBQ010000537.1:0-4291 GCA_964557745.1 uncultured Anaerolineales bacterium | reverse complement strand
GGGTAACATCTCGGACACACCCAAGGCGGGCGATCCCCTGTTCGCGCGCGTCCAAAACGTGATTGTCGGTAGCACTGGCCAGGCGGCGGAGGCGGCGCTGGGCAAGGCTCGTGAACTGGGCTTCAACACCCTCCTCATGTCGACGTATGTCGAGGGCGAGGCGCGCGAGGTGGCTCGTGTGTGCGCGGCCATCGCCCGTGAGCTGGCCGACACCGGCCGCCCGCTGCCCCGCCCGGCCTGTGTCGTGCTTGGCGGCGAGACAACGGTGACGGTGCGCGGCGATGGCCTGGGCGGGCGCAACCAGGAACTGGCGCTGGCCGCCGCGCCCGCGCTGGCCGGCTGGCCGGACGTCATGATTCTGACCCTGGCGACGGACGGCAGCGACGGCCCGACGGACGCGGCGGGAGCGTTTGTCGATGGCACGACGGTGAGTCGGGGGCTGGCGCAGGGCTTGAATGTCGCCGACTACCTGGCGCGCAACGACAGCTACCACTTCTTCGAGCGGTTGGGCGACTTGCTCATCACCGGCCCGACGCGGACGAATGTCAACGACCTCGTCTTCATCTTCGCGTTCTGATATCGGTCAGCCGTCAGGAGTCAGCCGTCAGTCGGCGTTGGCCCTGGCGTTCAACGGCTTCTTCTGGCCCACGCCGACAGTGGGCAGCGGGCAGTATCTCCACGGCCTGCTGCCCGCCCTGGCCGCCCTCGCCCCTGACGAGAAGCGTCTTGTCGCCCTCCTGGGCGAAGCCGATAGCCCGCCATCCTCCATAGCGAAGGTGGTCCGCTGGCGGCCGCCTATCGTCAAAGCGGGCGACGTGGCCAAGACGTGGTTCGAGCAGGCTGTCTTCCCGCGTCTGGCGGCTGAGGCAAATGTGGCGCACGTCCCCTACTTCGCGCCGCCGCTGCGCCCCACCCGCCCCACCGTCGTCACCGTCCACGACCTGATCCCCCTGGCCCTGCCTGCCTATCGCGGCTCGACCCTGGCGCGGCTCTACTTCCGCCTCGTGTCCGCTGCGCTGCCCCACGCCGCCCACATTATCACCGACTCCGACTTCAGCCGCCGCGAGATTCTGGCCCGCTTCCGGCTGCCCCCCGACCGTGTCACCAGCATCCCGCTCGCCGCCGCGCCGCACCTCCGTCCCGTCACACCGGGCGTCGCGGCGGCGGTGCGCGCCAAGTTTGGCTTGCCCGACCAGTTCATCCTCTATGTCGGCGGCTTCGACGTGCGCAAGGATGTAGCGACGCTGTTGCGCGCGTACCAGGAAGTGCGGCGGCGTGGCTTCAGCGTGCCGCTGGTGTGCGCGGGCGGGCTGCCCCAGGACGGCCCGGTCACGCCCGATCCACGCCGCCAGGCCGAGGCGTTGGGCTTGACCGACGTCGTGTTCCCAGGGCGCATCTCGGAGGCCGAGAAGGGGGCCCTCAGCACGGCGGCGACCGTCTTCTGCTTCCCGTCGCGCTACGAGGGGTTTGGCCTGCCGCCCCTGGAGGCCATGGCGTGTGGCGCGCCGACGGTCGTCGCCGGCGCCACGTCGCTGCCGGAGGTCGTCGGCGACGCGGCGCTTAGGGTCCCGCCGGGCGACTGGGCCGCCCTGGCCGATGCCCTGGCCCGCCTCTTGGGTGATGCCGACCTGCGCGCCGAGCTAAGGGCGCGCGGTTTCGCCCAGGCGGCGCGGTTCAGTTGGGAGCGCGTGGCGCGTGAGACGGCGGCCGTCTATCAAAAAGTGGGCTGACGGTGTATACTTGGGGTGGCGTCGTGACATGAGCGAATTTCGCGCCCCCTGAGCCGTATGCCGCAAGCCACCTTCCGCTTCTACGCCGAACTCAACGACTTTCTGCCCCCGCACCGCCGCCGCGCCTTTAGCTACGACTTCGACCGCCCGGCCTCGGTCAAGGATGCTGTCGAAGCCCTGGGGGTGCCCCACACCGAAATCGACCTCATCCTGGTCAACGGCGTCTCGGTGGACTTCGGCTACGCTCTCCAGGACGGCGATATGGTCAGCGTCTACCCACCCTTTCAGACGCTGCCGGTCACGACGCTCGTTCGACTCCACCCCACACTGCCCGACGAGCCGCGCTTCGTCCTCGACGTCCACCTGGGGAAGCTGGCGACGTACCTGCGTTTCCTGGGCTTCGACACGCTGTACCGCAACGACTACTCCGACGAGGAACTGGCGGCCATCTCCAGCCAGGACGAGCGCATCCTGCTGACGCGCGATCGGGGGCTGCTCAAACGCGGCGTCGTGCGGCACGGCTACTACGTGCGCGCCACCCACCCCCAGGCCCAACTGCTCGAAGTCCTGCGCCGCTTCAACCTCTTTGCCCAGGTCCGGCCCTTCCGCCGCTGCACGCAGTGCAATGGTCTGGTCCGGCCTGTCCCGAAAGCGGCTGTCCTCGACCGCCTGCTGCCCAAGACGCGTCTCTACTACCACGAGTTCTACCAGTGCGAGTCGTGCGGTCGGGTCTACTGGCAAGGCTCGCACTACGAGCGCTTGCAACACTGGGTCGAACGCGTTCGCCATGCCGACCCATCGTGAAGCCTTCGTATCCCCACGTAGTCTAACCTCCCCCCGCAGATGCCTCGACATTCTGTATACTGACACAGATACGATTGTCCCGCAACTATTGTGAGGAGAGGCGCTCACTATGAAAAAGGTCTTGATCATTCACGTCAACGAGGGCGACGAAACGTCGACCGTCACCTTCCTCAATCAGCAGGTCGAATTACGGCGCGTCGGGTGTGGCGGGAACGCCGACCGCGCGCGTCAGTTGATCGCCGAGAACGATGGCCGTGTCGATGCCATTGGTCTCGAAGGGATGCCTGCCCAACTCCAACTCGGGTCGGCGCGGGCTGAGCATGTCGTGGGCGCGACGCTGGCGACGGAGGCGAAGGTGACGCCTACCGTCGACGGCTCGGGTATCCGCGACGGGATCGCCCGCTGGGGTGTGATCCTGGCCGACCGCGCTCAGCCTGGCATCTTCAGCCAGAAGCGCGTCCTGATGGTCCCCGGTCTCAACCACCTGGGCATGGCGCAGGCCATTGAGCGCCGCCACTCGTCCGTGCGCTACGCCGATCCCATTGTCTACTTTGCCCTGCCCGACGCCCCCGGCGTCGGCAGCCGCCAGACGCTCGACCAGGCGGCCGGCCCGACCCTGGAGCAGCTCAAGGACGCGCCCTTCCGCCGCCTGACCCCGCAGGCGGGCTTCCCCGGCACCCCGCGCGCCGCCGCCCCCTTTGAGTGGGCGGACATCATCGCCGGCGACATCGGCGCCATTCGCCGCTACGCTCCGGACCGCCTGGAGCACAAGACGATTGTCGTGGAAGGGGCGACCGAGGGCGACCTGGAAGACCTGAAGCGGCGCGGCGCATCCATCGTTGTGACCCTGATGCCCGGCATCGGTGAGAAGGGCAGCCTGGGCGTCTCGTCGGCGACGGTCGAGGCCTTGCTTGTCGCCTGCCGCCAGAACGCCGACCAGCCCCTCAACGAGGATGTCTACCTTGACCTCATGGCCGAGTTGGACTGGGCGCCGGCCATCCGCTACTTGCAGCCGGAAGAGGCGGGCATCAACAAGTTCGCCTTTGTCATCCACCCCCTGGACATCGACTTCATCCACAACCACAAGGCTTTCAAGTGGACCAAGTACCTCCCCGACGAGGTGGTCGAACCTGTCGCCGCCTACATTCCGGCCATGTATATCTCGCGCATCACGGGCGGCAAGTCGCCGACGACGGGCCAGCGCATCGAGGGCTACCTCATCGCCCTGGGGGCGACGCCGCGCCAGATGTTGAACCACGACGAGAAGTTTACCTATGTGCGGCTTAACCAGGCGGCGCGCATGGCCGAGCGCCTGGGGGCACGCATCATGGGCCTGGGGGCGTTTACCTCGGTCGTCGGCGACGCGGGCATCACCGTCGCCCACGAGTCCGACATCGCCATCACCAGCGGCAACAGCCTGACCGTCGCGGCGACGCTGGAGGCGGCCAAGCAGGCCGTCATCAAGATGGGGGCGCAGGACTTGACGCAGGGTAAGGCGATGGTCATCGGCGCGACCGGCTCCATCGGCTCGGTCTGCGCCCGCCTCATCGCCCAGGCCATCGGTGACATCGTCCTGGTGTCCATCGAGCCGGAGAAGCTCATCGACCTCAAGCGGACGATTGAGAACGAGACGCCGGGCGCGACGGTCACTATCGCCACCAAGTCTGAGGACCTGGCCGCCGACTGCGACCTGATTGTGACGGCCACGTCGGCCTTCGGCCAGCGCATCATCGACATCACCAAGTGCAAGCCGGGCG
>CAZLBQ010000536.1:0-4293 GCA_964557745.1 uncultured Anaerolineales bacterium | reverse complement strand
GCCCACGCAGGCGCCGGCGGCCCAGCCCACCGCCGCGCCGAAACCGGCCGCGACCACCGCCCCGACAGCCGCGCCCGCGGCCGCAGCGAAAGTCCCTGACAAGAACGTCGTCCGCATCAACACGGGCACCTACCCTGACAACCTGGACCCGCAGCAGATGTCCTATCTGGTCGAGATCGGCGTCGCGGGCATGCTGTACGAGGGCCTGGTGTCGCTGGGGCCGGACCTGACGCCCCAACCCGGCGCGGCGGAGAAGTGGGATGTGTCAGCCGACGGTATGACCTATACCTTCAAGCTGCGCCAGGGTTTGAAGTACAGCGACGGCAAGCCGCTGACGGCCAAGAACTTCGAGTACGCGTTCAAGCGCGCCGCCGACCCGGCTCTGGGCGGTCAGTACCAGTCGAGCACGTTCGACATCCTGGGCGCCGAGGAGTACGGCACGGCGGACCCGAAGAGTACATCGCCCGAGAAGCTCAAGGAACTGCGCGACAAGATGGCGGTCAAGGCCATCGACGACACGACGCTCGAGATCAAACTGAATAAGAAGGCCGCCTACTTCCCGTACATCGCCTACCAGTGGTTTGGCTATCCGGTGCGCGAGGACATGGTGGCCAAGGGCGAGGACTGGTACACGAAGGGCGAGAACCACATCGGCAACGGCCCCTTCATGCTCAAGGAGCTGAAGGAGAAGGAAATCGCCCGCTTCGTGCCCAACCCGAACTGGCGCGGCCCCAAGCCCATCGCCGAAGAGATCATCTACCGCTTCATCACCGACTCGAAAGTCGCCTACGAGGCGTACAAGAACGGTGAACTAGACATCATCGGTCTGGCGGCGGAAGATCTAGCCAACGCGCAGAAGGACGCGACGTTGGGCAAGGAAATCGTGCGCTACGCCGGCTCGTGCTCGCAGGGCTTCAGCGTCAACCAGACCAAGCCGCCGTTTGACAAGCGCGACGTGCGCCTGGCATTCGCCAAGTCCATCGACCGCGAGGCGTGGGTGAAGGACGTGTTGCAGGGTATCGGCAAGCCGTCGACGCAGTGGATGCCCGACGGCATTCCGGGCTTCAACCCGAACTCGGGCGCGGTGCAGAAGTTCGACCCGGCCGCCGCGAAGGACGTCCTGGCCAAGGCGGGCTATCCCAATGGCCAGGGTCTGCCGGAGATCAAGCTGACCTACAGCTCGACGCCGCGCAACAAGATTCGCAACGAGTTCCTGGCCGCACAGTGGCAGAAGAACCTGGGCGTGACCGTCGTGCTCGACCCGGTCGAGGCGACGACGCTGACGGCGCTGTCCAAGGACGTCAAGACCTCCCCGGCCGTCAGCATCCTGGGCTGGTGCTCGGACTATCCGGACCCGCAGAACTGGCTGACGACGTACTGGCGCTCGACGGCCTTCGCCAAGCGCTATGGCTATAGCAACCCGGAGAACGACAAGCTGATGGACGCGGCGGACCAGGAGCAGGACCAGGCGAAGCGCCTGCAGATGTATCAGCAGGCCGAGAAGACGGTCCTCGACACGGACGTCGCCTACATCCCGATCTGGTTGACGGAGAACGTCTTCCTGGTCAAGCCGTATGTGGCCTACGGCAAGCCGACGTCGCACGACGTGGACTTCCCAGGCTGGTTCGAGCCAGCGAAGCTGGGGATTAAGCGGTAGGAGTTTCGGTCGGCGTAGGGGCGACGCATGCGTCGCCCCTACCCGGATCTGGTGTCACGCGGAACGCGGCGAAGTCTGCGATTTCGTGGCGTCCCGGATGACAGCAGGGCTAGGCCCGGCATTTGTCTTGCTGAAAAAAGGGCCATATCATTTAGAGATAGGGTTCGGCTAGAGGAGGAGTACGATGGCCGCGTTTCTCATCCGCCGTGTCTTGTGGATGGTTCCCGTTCTCTTCTTTATCTCGTTGATCACGTTCGCGCTCATGCACGCGGCCCCAGGCGGCCCGTGGGACACGGATCCCAGCCGCAAGCAGTTGACGCCGGCGCAGGTCAAGGCGCTCAACGCCAAGTTCGGGCTGGACAAGCCGGTGTTCATCAACACCGAGGGCGGCAATCCCCTGGACAGCCAGTTCTTCAACTACATCTGGAACGCCGTGTCCAAGTTCGACTTTGGGCCGTCGTACCGCCAGCGCGGGCGCGATGTGGCCGACATCATCAAGGTCGGCCTGCCGTACTCGGTGCGGTTGGGCGGCATCGCGTTTGGCTGGGCGACGGTGTTCGGCATCATCCTGGGCATCGTCGCGGCGCTCAACCAGAATACCTGGATTGACTACGTCAGCCTGTTCCTGGGCACGGTGTTACGCGCCACGCCCAGTTTCGTCTTAGGTATCTTCTTGATTGTGTTCTTCGCCAGCACGCTCCACTGGGTGACGGTGATTCCCGACTGGGAGGGCGGAGGGGTCAGACCCTATATCTTACCCGCCCTCGTGCTGGGAGCGCCGACGATGGCCTTTATCACCCGCCTGACGCGCACCTCGATGCTGGAGGTGACGCGCCAGGACTACGTGCGGACGGCGCGGGCAAAGGGTCTCAGCGAGCGGGTGGTGGTAATCGGGCACATGCTCAAGAATGCTATGATCCCCGTCGTGACCATCCTGGGGCCGGCCTTCGTCGGCCTGGTCACCGGCTCGTTCATCATCGAGACGCTGTTTGGCATGCCGGGCATCGGCCAGTTGTTTGTGCGGTCGATTAACGAGCGCGACTACTCGTTGATCAAGGGGACGAAGCTGTTCTACGCGTTCCTGGTGGCGGTGGCGAATATGATCGTTGACCTGACCTACGCGTTTATCGACCCGAGGATTCGCCTGTCCTAAACAGGGCTGAGGGCTGAGTGCTGAGCGACTTGGAACTTAGCACCCAGCCCTCAGCTCTCAGCACTCCTACTGGGAGGTTTTCATGGCTGTTACCACGCCATCCGCCAAGCCCTCAACCCTCCTGGGCGCGGAAGCACAACAGATTCTCGCCAAGCCGCCGCGCAGCCTGTGGAGCGATGCCTGGCTGCGCCTGAAGCGCAATAAGGCGGCGATGGCTTCGATTGTCATCATCATTCTGCTGGCCTTGATCGCCATTTTTGCGCCCGTGATCGCGCCGTACAATCCGCTGGAGCAGAACACGGCCAACAGCTTCCGTCAGGCGGCGTGGATTCAAACCGGCGATGCGAAGACCGGCGACTGGCGCTGGCCACTGGGGACGGACAACCTGGGGCGCGACGTGTTGAGCCGCCTGATCTTCGGCACGCGCGTCTCGCTGGCGGTGGGTCTGGTCCCCATGCTCATCGAGGTGATCCTGGGGATGGCGATTGGCCTGTTCTCGGGCTTCGCGGGCGGGCGCATCGATAACTTCATCATGCGCGGCATCGACATTCTGCTGGCCTTCCCCGACCTGCTGCTGTTCATCATCATGACGGCGGCGCTGCGCGATACGTGGCTGGGTCAATTGCTCGGTGGTCTCATCCTCTTGTTTATCGTGCTGTCCATCTTAGGTTGGGGCGGCCTGGCGCGCCTGGTGCGCGGTCAGGTGCTCGGCCTCAAGGAGAAGGAGTTCGTGGAGGCGGCGCGCATGGTGGGGTCGGGCAACTCGCGCATCATGTTCCGCCACCTGATGCCTAACACGCTGTCGCCCGTCATCGTCTTCGCGGCCTTCGCCGTCCCGACGGCGATCATCGCTGAGGCGACGCTGGGCTACCTGGGTCTGGGTGTGCGGCCCGCCGTCGATCCGGCCTCGCCGTTCCCGACGAGTTGGGGGTCGATGCTGCTGGAGGGGAACGTTGCGATCAGCAGCCAGCCGTGGATGCTGGGCGCCCCGGCGCTGGCCGTCGCCATCACACTGCTGGCGTTCACCTTCCTGGGCGACGGTCTGCGCGACGCGCTTGACCCGCGCATGAAGCAGTAGCGAGGTTGCAGGTTGAAAGTTGCAGGTGGCAGGTGGCAGGTGGCAGGTCAAGGGTAGAGGCTGACGGTGCTTGACTGGGGACCCATAGCGCGGGATAATTGCCGCGCTATGGGTCCCCAATTTTGTTTGGGCCGCTCCACCTGCCGCCGAAGTGAGCAGGCCAGGGGGTGAAGGACAGCCGGACCCGGTTTCTGCGCCTGCGGACAAGAGAATGACCACGCTGCGGCGTTCAGGCCGCAGTCCCCACTTAGCGAACCCTGCGTCCAACGCGAACGGGGGCCTGAACGCCCCAGCTTGAAAGAAACCGTTGTGTTAGAGGCAGCAGGTACGCCGCATCTGAAGGAGCAATGCTTGGTGTCTGTATTCTCAGCTCTCCGTCACACGGGGCGTTGGCTGCCTATTGTC
>CAZLBQ010000535.1:0-4298 GCA_964557745.1 uncultured Anaerolineales bacterium | reverse complement strand
CCTTGCGTATCTTCTTGAAGTGGCAGCGGCGCACCTGGCGGCCCGCCGCGGCCATGGTGTCGTCGGCGTCGACGCCGAGGCCTTCCTTCGCCGTGGGAGGCTTGGCCGCGACCGCCGCCTGAACCTGCGGCGGGTTGAGGAGACGCAGCCCGCGCTCGAACTTGGACTGGGAGGCGGGCTGCAAGCCGGGCAGGGCGGCCAGGCTCAGCGTCAACGCCTGGAGGTCGCCCTCCTCGCCGTCGCCCTTCAACTCGATCTCCAACTCGGTGCGCGCCTCGGTCTTGCCGCCCGCGTCGAGGGTGAACTCGTCGAAACTCCACTCGCCGACCAGCCGCTCGCCCTGGCTCACGCGGCGGACGTGGCGCTGCTGGCGGACCGTGAACAGCAGCATGAGCGGCGCGCCGTCCGCCAGCCGTGTCACCAGGCCCCGCGCCTCCCCGTCCGGCCAATCAGCCGGGTTGAGGCTGTCGTTGGGCAGCGCCATCTCAATTTCCTCGCGGCTGTGAATCTCGCTCTGGGCGGGCGAGAGCGACTTGATGGTGATGAGGGGCCGCCCGTCGCGGCGGCGCAGGCGGCAGGCGTAGCCGCCCTTGAACAGGCGATACTCGGCGGTGTCCAGGTAGGTGTCGGTGTCGGCCACGACGCGCTCAGGGCCAAGCTGGTAGTCGCCGACGGCCTCGATGTGCGCCAAGCCAGCCACGGCGGTCGGGTCTACGGCATACTTCGCTTCAATCTCCATAGCGCGCTCCTGAGTGTGTTGGCTCGATCAGGCTGAGAATGCTACGTCGCAAACGATAGGCTCTTCGCTGGCGCTGCTCAGAACCTTCGACTGTCACCCCGAACGAAGTGAGGGGTCTGCTCTGCCAGCCTTCCCAGAGGAGATACTTCGCTTCGCTGCTCAGAACTGTGCGCTGTCACCGCGAACGGAGTGAGGGGTCTCCTCTGGAAACGCTGCCAGAGCAAATGCCTCGCTACGCTCGGCATGACGGTCGGCGGGGTTCTTGCTGCAGCGCGAGTCGCTCCCGACACGGCCTTCTCAGGGTGACAGTCGAAGTCTGCTATCGGGCGAGGTCAACGGTCACGGCCAGGCCGAGGTGGTCGGACGCCGTACTGGCCGGGATGACCAGGTCGCGCACCGCCAGATCGGGCGAGGTCCAGATGTAGTCGATGCGCTGGTACGGCTCGTCCGACGCGTAGGTGTAGCCGTTCCCCTGGCCGACGGCGGCGAAGGCGTCCTTGAGGCCCGCGTCGCGCAGCATGCGAATCTCCGGCGCGTCGGGGGTGGCGTTCAGGTCGCCCACGAACACGGTGCGCGGGCGGTTGTTCCAGAACTTGATGATCTCGGGCGATTGCTGCTGGCGCTCGGCGCTGCCGTTCTCCAGGTGATGGTAGTGGGTCACAATGAACAGCAGGTCCTGGCCGGCGCCGACGTCGATGGTAGCCCAGGTGAAGCCGCGCCGGAGGAGCAGCGTGCTGGGCGGCAGGGCCTCGCGGCCCGACTCCTTGATGGGGAAGCGCGACAGGAGGACGTTGCCCCACACCGGGTCGGTGGTCGGGCCAAAGATGTACGGCAGGCCCAGGCGACGCGACAGCCAGCCGACGGCGTCCGAGCCGCTGTCGATGTACCAGCCGCGCGCCACTTCCTGCAGGCCCACGATGTCCGGCTTGCCCTGCTCGATGGTCTGGGCGATGGCTTCCAGGTCGAGCCGCCCGGCGGTGTTAAAGCCGCTGTGAATATTATACTGCATCACCCGCACCGGGAAGCCCTGGCCCGCGACGGGAGCCGGCTCGCGGAGCATGGGCCACAGGACGAGGGGAACAACCAGGCAGGCCAGGGTCAGGACCGCCGCCGCCCAGTCGGCCCGCTGCTCCTGGGTGACGATGAACTGCTTACTGAGGATGGGCCGCAGAGCGAACAGGGCCAGCGCGCCTACCACGACCGCAGCCGCTACCGGCAGCCACAGGTTGGCGACGCCGATGGCGATGTCGTAGCTGACGTAGTACATGAAGGCCAGGACGGCGAACACCAGCCAGCCGACGCCATTGACCAGCGCCGCGCGCCCGATGCCCGGCCGGTCGGCGGCCGCGCCCAGCCCGGCGAAGACGAGGGTGAGGGCGACAAAGAGCAGGGCGTTGGCGATGAAGACGGCGAACATGAAGCTCACGCCCTGCTCGATGTTCCAGACGGTCCACGCGCCCAGGATGGTCAGGGCGATGAGCAGCAGGAGATAGGTCCGCGCCGGGTTGCGCAGCGTGCTGCTGAGTTGGGTCAGGTTGAGGGCGTTGACGACGATCAGCCAGCCCAGCCCCAGGGGCAACGTCCAGCCCATCTGGCCCGTGGCGCGGGCTGGGTTCTGGAGGACGACGCCCGCCAGGAACAGGGCCGGTCCCAGCGCCAGCAAGGGCAGATTACCAACCACGCTGGCGTCGGTCCTGGCGATGGTTGGCAGGTTGGCCGTCGCCGTCGTCTCCGCCGCCCGCCGCTCGCTGGCCGCGCGCCGCTGACTCTTGGGGCGCCGGCGGGGCGCAGGCTCGACGGGGACGACGCGGACGTCGCCTGCCTGCGTCACCAGCCAGACCTGGGCGGCGGCCAGGACGGCCACGACCAGCAGCGGGACGATGCCCGGCTGCCAGCTCAGGTCAATCGTCTGGAACAGCCCCTGGAGCGCGATGTCGAAGGAGAAACCGAGCAGGACGCCCAGGCCAAACGTGACCGTCGCGTCCGTACCCCACGAGCGGGTCAGGCCGAGGTAGACGGGGAAGAACACCGCGAACAGGACGACGCCGACGGTGGTCAAGCCCAGGTCGACGGGGGCCGAGGTGGACACCTGCTCGGCCAGCCGCACGACGGCCAGCCCGCCCGCCGTCAGCCACAGCGCGCGCCGCCCACCCAGCAGCCGCCATACCAGACCGGCGAAGAAGGGCAGGGCGAACGTCGCCAGAGCGTACAGCCCCAGCGTGGTCGAGGGCGCGCCCGCGCTGTCGCGCAGGTACCAGACCAGGGAGGAGGCCCACACGCGCAGCGTCTGCAAGCCGATGACGGTGGTCAGGGCGGGGAGGAGGAGGGGAAGAAGGGTGGCTCGAGTCCAGAGTGTCGACCGCGTCATGGGGTGTCTCCTGCACAGGGGTGTAGGCCAATTGTACTTGCTTGCGTTCTCCCTGTACAGGTCATACGAGGCAGGACACGGGTTAAGATTCCTCTGGCTTATGTGGTGAAGTCACCACGTAAGAATTTCGTAAGCCGGGGTAGAATAGACATGGACAGTCCTCGACATCGGTGTCGAGGACGGGTGTTGTTTCGTCTCTGCAGGAGCCATCATGAACAAAAACTTCGGCCTCCAGACCCTGCAAGGCGTGATTCTCGGTCTTGCCATTGGTGTCGTCGTCGGCCTGGGTGGCTATACCTTCACCTACGCGAAGGGCTACGCCTACCTGACCAACGACCCCCAGGCGTGCGCCAACTGCCACGTCATGCGCGAGCAGTTCGACGGCTGGATCAAGTCTTCGCACCGCTCGGTGGCCGTCTGCAACGACTGTCATACCCCCCATGACCTCGTCGGCAAGTACACCACCAAGGGCCTCAACGGCTTCTGGCACTCGTTCTACTTTACGACGGGGCGGTTCCCCGAACCCATCCAGATTACCGAGCGCAACCGGCGCATTACCGAGGAAGCCTGCCGCTCCTGCCACGAGGACATTGTGCAGGCCATCGAGCCGAGCCACGCCGAGTCGCAGGAGCTGTCCTGTCTCAAATGCCATCGCTCGGTCGGACACTTGCATTAGCGCGTATCCTCCATCCATCTCTCTCACCGCAAAGAAGCGAGGTTACCCATGACGGACAATAGGGAAAGACGCAGCGCCGAGCCAGGCCGAGGCCGCTCGTGGCTGTTCATTGGGGCCATCGCCCTGCTGGCCATGCTGGCGACGGGCGCGGGCGTCGCGCTGCTGATGAACATCATGCAGCGCCAGCAGGAAGCGACCAATCCCTTCTTCCGCGTCGTCGAAGTGACCGATGATACGGTCGACCCGGCGATCTGGGGCAAGAACTTCCCCATGCAGTACGACGCGTATCTGCGGACCGTCGACCAGGTGCGCACGCGCTACGGCGGGAGCGAGGCGGTGCCCCACACCCCGACCCAGGCCGACCCGCGCTCGGTCGTCGCCCAGTCGAAGCTGGAAGAGGACCCGCGCCTCAAGGTGATGTGGGCGGGCTACCCGTTCTCACGCGACTTCCGCGAGGAGCGCGGCCACGCCTACATGCTCACCGACCAGGCGTTGACGGAGCGGCAGCAGGCGGC
>CAZLBQ010000534.1:0-4305 GCA_964557745.1 uncultured Anaerolineales bacterium | reverse complement strand
GGACGCCGGCCTGAAGGTCTGGTGGGGCAAGTGTGGCTCGCTCGACTGCTGGCGCGGGCTATGGCTGTTCGCTCAGGGCGCCGTTAACCAGGGCCTCGTCTTCCCGCTACTCGGCTTCAGCCGGCCGCCGACTTGGCTCGTCGCCGCTCTGCTCGCCGCCTTGCTCGTCGGCGCGTGGCGGCGGCCCGCCTGGGCGCTGTTTGGCTGGCTCCTCCCCCTCGCCCTGGCCTATGTCGCCAGCGCCTGGGGCCGCTACCCCTTCGAGGGCCGTTACCTCCTCTTCGTCGCCCCAACCGTCTACGCCCTCCTGGGCGCCGCCCTCCAACCGCCCCCCGCTGCGCGACACCTGACCACAGACGATGGACGATGGACCGTGCCCCGCGCCCGCCGCCTGCTGCCCGCCGCCTTCTGCCTCCTGCCCGCCTTCTGCCTCCTCCTCGTCCTTGTGACCGCCCAGCCCGCCCTCAACCTCCCGGTCGCCTGGCGGTCCCAGCCGCCCCGCGAGGAGGTAGGGCAGGCGCTCGCCCGCCTGCGCGCGCAGGGCGACCCCGATGTGGCGATTTATGTGACCTACGGCGCGGCGCCCGCCGCCGCCCACTATCAGGCCCTCGGCCTCGTCCCTCCCAATGCCGTTCTGGAAGACGGTTGGCCCGCCGGCCGCGTTGCCTATCAGGCCGGCCGCGCCCTCGCCGCGGCGACTGGTCACGCCGTCCTCTGGGTGGTCGTGGCCCACGCCGCGTCGGGTGAGGAGGAAGCCCTGGCCTGGGCGCTGGCGAAGCGCGGCGCGGCGCTGGTCGAGCGGGTGGCCCTGCCAGGGGCATCGCTGCTGCGCTTCGAGCTTGCCCTTCCCCCCTCACCCGCCTATAATGGGGACCATGTTTTCCCCTAGAATTCGGCGCTGGCTCATAGGCATTGGGTCGGCGTTCGCCGGTCTGGCCCTCGCGCTGGCTGTTGCGGTTGTCGCGGGCCGTCCCTGGTGGTCGAGCCGGCTGGCCGACTGGACGGGCGAGGAGGAGCCGACGGCCCAGCTTAAGGGCGTCGTTAACCTGGCCCAGATCTGGCTCCAGGAGCGCCCCCTTGTGCTCGACCCGTCTCACCCCATGCCTAACACGAGCCGCTTGCCCTATGGCGTCAGCGTCTTCCTGGAACAGGAGGCCGACGAGACCAACGTCGTCCGCACGCTGGACATGGTCAAGGCGGCCGGCTTCCAGGTCATCCGCCAGCAGTTCCCGTGGGAAGACATCGAGATTCACGGCAAGGGCGACTTCGAGGATCGCCGCCACACCCCCGCCCGCTCGGCGTGGGCCAAGTACGACCGTATCGTGGACCTGGCCCAGGCGCGCGGCCTGGACATCGTCGCCCGCCTGGACGCCCCGCCCGACTGGGCGCGGCGCGACCCGGCCGAGCACGAGTACTTCGGCCCGCCGGACAACTTCGAGGACTTTGGCGACTTTGTCTACGCCGTTGTCAGCCGCTACCAGGGCCGCATCCACACTCTCCAAATCTGGAACGAACCCAACATCTTCCCGGAGTGGGGCAATCGTCCGCCCGACCCTGAGGCCTACACGCGGCTGCTGGCCGTCGCCGCTCGCCGCGCCCGCGAGGCCGACCCGACCATCGCCATCATCAGCGCCCCCCTCGCGCCGACGCTGGACAACAACGAGCGCGCCATGATGGACCTGACCTATCTGGAGCGGATGCTTCAGGCGGGGGCAGCCGACCACTTCGACATCCTGGGCCTGATCGCCTACGGCCTGGGCAGCGGCCCCGACGACCACCGCGTGGTCTGGCATCGCACCAACTTCGCCCGCCCGCAGCTCTTGCGCGACATCCTCGTCCGCACCGGCCACGCCGATAAACCTGCCTGGATCCTAGAGATGGGGTGGAGCGCCGTGCCGGAGGGAATGGCCGCCCCGTTTGGCCGCGTCACCGACGAGCAGCAGGCCCGCTACCTGGTCGGCGCGTTCCGCCGCATCGAGGCCGACTACCCCTGGGTCGGCGTGGCGTGCGTGTGGTTCTTCCGCCGCCCCAACGAGGAGTGGCTTCAACGGCCCGAAGGCTACTTCCGCCTCGTCACGCCCGACTGGCAGCCGCTGCCCGCCTACACCGCCCTGCAGGCCGAGGCGACCGCGCCACCGCGCCTGCCGACCGGCTTCCAGCACATCGTCCACCCGGCGTATCAGTTCTCGCCGGGCTGGCGCAAGGAAAGCAGCCCGGCGGCCCTCCTGGGGGAGTGGATGCGCGGCGAGGCGGGCGCGACAGTGAGCTTCACAGTCGAGGGCAGCCAGGCGACTCTCCACACGCGGCGCGGTCCGGCCGACACCGTGTTGGAGGCGCGCGTCGACGGCGGCGCGCCGCGGGTCGTCGACCTGCGCGCCGAGCGGGACGAGGCGGTCGAGATCCCACTGGTCGACGACTGGCGTGTGGGGACGCACACGGTGACGGTCCGCGTAGCGCGCGGCGAGGCGGTTGTGGAAGGCGTGACGGTCACGCGCAGCGAGGACGGCCTGGCGCGGCGCGGCCTGCTGGCTCTCGCGGCTCTCGGCGCGCTCGCTGGCGTCGCCTTCGCCGTCTGGGGAAGACGTTAATCTTCTTTATCATTCTGTCTAGAACTGCCCGCTATGCTAGACCTGCTTCTGAGTGAGACACCCTTCGCCGTCGTCGACGTTGAGACGACCGGGCTGCACCCGCAGTCCGGCGACCGCGTGTGCGAGATCGCCGTCGTGCGCTGCGTGGGCGACGTCGAGGTCGAGCGTTTCGACTGCCTCATCGACCCGCGCCGCCCGCTGTCGCGTGGCGCGGCCGGCGTCAACGGCCTGAGCGACCGCCAGCTACGCGGCCAGCCGCGCTTCGAGGAGGTCGCGCCGCGCGTCATGCCCCTGCTGACGGACGCTGTCCTGGTCGCCCACAACGCGCCCTTCGACTTGCGTTTCCTCGACGCCGAGTTGATGCGCCTGGGGCAGGGGCCGCTCACCAACCCGTGTGTCGATACCCTGGAACTCGCGCGAGGCGTGTATCGCCTGCCGAGCTACAGCCTGCCCAACCTCGCCAGCCGCCTCGGTCTCTACGTCAACGGCGCGCACCGCGCCCTGGCGGATGCGCTGACGACGCGCCGCCTCCTGGCGCGGCTCATCCGCGACTCGGGCGCGCGCCGGCTCAGCGATCTCGCCCCCAACGTCGGTCCTGCCCCCGCCAACGCGACTCTACCGGACCCGCTGGCCCGCGCCCTGCGTGAGCGGCGGCGGCTGCACCTGCGCTACCAGTCCTCCGACGGCCTCACCGAGCGCTGGGTCGAGCCCCTGGCCGTCCAGACCCGCCAGAGCGCGCTCTACCTGGTCGCCTACTGCCACCTGCGCCAGGAGCGGCGCACCTTCCGCCTGGACCGCATCGTCGTCATGCGCCTTGAGGGTGAGGAATGAGGAAGGGGCTGCCCCTCCTTGTCCTCTTCGTCGCCTTTGCCCTGCGCGTCCTCCGTCTTGGTGACGCCAACATCTGGTGGGACGAGGGGCTGGCGATCTGGGCCGTGCGCCAGCCGTTCCTGGACACGACGCGCTGGACGGCGGGGGACGTCCACCCCGCGCTCTACTTCTGGACGTTGTGGCCCTGGGTGCGTCTCGTCGGCGATAGCGAGTTTGGCGCGCGCTTCATCACTGTTATGGTTGGCGTGCTGACCGTCGCCCTGGTCATCCCACTCGGCCGGCGGCTGGGGGGCCCCTGGGTGGGCCTGCTGGCGGGCGCGCTGCTGGCGACGGCCCGCTTCCACGTCTGGTGGTCGCAGGAGATGAGGATGTACGCCCTCGCCGCGCTCCTGCACGTCGCCGCCCTGTACGCTCTGCTGCGCTGGTGGGACAGTGGGAGCCGCCGCGCCCTGCTAGCCTACGTCCTCGCCGCCGCCGGTGGTCTCTACACCATCTACCTCTCCGCTCTCATGCTCGTCGTCTACAATGTCTGGGTCGTGGGGTTGTTGGCGCTGGCGTTCTGGCGTGGGCGCCGCCTGCCCTCTGTTGACGATGGACTACAGACGATAGACGATAGCTCACACGGCAGGCGGCAGGCGGCAGGCGGCAGGCAGGACGCAGCACGCGTCACGTCTCACGTTTCACGTTTCACGTCCCACCGCTTCGTGACGTGGGCCCTCGCCCAGGTCGCCGTCCTGGCCCTGTTCGCGCCCTGGCTGGCCTACGCCCTGGGTCGCATGAGTAGCTGGTCCGTCGCCGAGCCGGTCACCTACCGCTTCGTCATCAAGCTCCAGGCGACGCTGCTGACGCTCGGGGCGGACGAAGTGGTGATGCACCCGTTCGCCAA
>CAZLBQ010000533.1:0-4309 GCA_964557745.1 uncultured Anaerolineales bacterium | reverse complement strand
CAAAGGCGCCACCGCACCCGGCCACGCCGAGCGCCATGAGGGCTAGGCGGCGGTTGCCGCGCCCCGCCGCGTGGGCCAGCGCCCACAGCACCAGCCCCACCGCCAGGCCAAGCGCCGCCCCGCGGCTGTCGCTTAGGAGCAGGGCCAGGGCTTGCAGGGCCACCGCCGTCGCGTAGACGGCCACGCGCCCCGCGCGGTCGGCGGAGCGGGCCGCGACGAGTTGGGAGAGCGTCACGGGGATGGCGAGGGCCAGGTAGCCGCCCAGGAACGTCGCGTTACCCTGGGTGCCGATGACGCGGCTCGTGACCGACGCGCCATAGCCGCCCCAGGGCACTGGGTCGACGCCCAACCGTTGCAACAGGGCATAGACGGCCACCGGCAGGCTGACCAGGACGACGGTGTCCAGCAGCCGCGCCAACTGGTCTCTGGTTCGCAGCCGCGCCTGGACCAGCAGGAACACAGCCAGGTAGGCCAGTAGGGTGACGACGCCCTGGTCGCGGTTGTAGGAGCCGAGCAGGCTGATGCGTGGGTTGAGGCCGAGCAGGGCGCTGACGACGAGGACGATGGCCAGCATCAGGGCCAAGAGAGTTGAAGGTTGAAGGTTGAAGGTTGAAAGTTGAAGAGCGTCGGATTGACGTGCGGTCGCGTTCGTTCCGCCGAGCGCCAGGCGGGCGAGGGCAGCGGCCAGCATGACCAGCACAATGACGCGCAGCAGGGCGGCCTTGTCCGGCTCGAAGCTGCGGGCGGAGAGCAAGTTGAAAAACAGTGGCGTGACGACGAGGGCGGCCAGCCAGCCCGCCTCGATAACCCGTTCACACCACTGGGCGAGACGCGTAGACATGCAGGTGGCGGCCTTTCCAGGTGAACGTTCAAGCCCGAATTATAGCACGGCGGGGGACGAAGGACGAAAGATGGCTGTGGCGCGTGGGGTCAGGGCGGCGGCTCCGCGGTCTGGCGGCGCCCGCCGACGAGCGCGCTGGCCGTGGCGAGCGCATCAGAGTTGACCGCGTTGCCTGTTTTTACCGCGACGACCTCCAGGAGACCCGCGACCTGGTTGACACCCGGCACGGCGGCCAGGCGCTGGTCCAGCCACAGGTTGACGGGGGCCAGGCGGCCCCAGGCGTCGCGCACCGGGCCGGGCAGCCCCGTGAAGTGCTTGGGCAGCATGTTGGTGCGCCGCGCCGTGAGGATGGCGAAGCCCGCGCCCCTCAGCAAGTCGGCGACATCGTCCAGCGTGAAGCGCCGCCCGTGTGTCCCCCCCAGGCGCAGTGTCTCGCGCAGCTTCTCCGGCCACGACCAGCGCTGCGGCAGGTTGTAGATGAAGAACAGCCCGCCCGGTCCAAGCACGCGCTGGATGTCCGCCAGTGAGGCGGCGGGGTAGGGGACATGCTCCAGCACGCCGCACGACAGCACGACGTCAAACGCCGCATCCGGGTAGGGGAGATGGTAGGGGTGTGTGCCGCGCCGCACCGTGACTTCGGGGTAGAAAGCGCTGGCGAAGTCGCCGTCCTGCGGTCCAACGTCGTAGCTCGTCACCGCGAAGCCGCGCCGCCGTAGCAGCAGCGTCATCTGTCCCTGGCCCGCGCCCCAATCCAGCACGCGCGCGCCTCGAGGCGCGAGACGGGCGATCTCGTCGGCGATGCGGATGTAGTTGAGCAGGGCGCTCTCCGCCGACAGGTAGTGGCGCGGGTCGTCGGTGCGCCGCAGCAGGGTGAGTTCGTCGCTTGAGCCGTTCATGGTTCGAGAATTCGGTCCTCTAGCGCGTCGAGCAAGGGTGTGGACAGCGTCACGGGGTAGCGGGCGGCCAGGCCGGTCATCATCTCGCGGCCCCAGCGCCACGCGTGGCGGTACGCCGCCCCCAACGCGCCTCGGTCGACGGCGGCGCTACAGGATATATAACGCGCATAAGCGCCTGGAGATATCTCACTCTCCAGGCACTTGGTCGGCGTGATCCAATGCTCCGTCCGGCCTTCCAGTAGCCGCGCCATCTTGAGCAGGTCGTCCTGGACGATACGCAGGATCTCCGCCGCGCGAGCGACTTCGCCCCGCGCCAGGACGTTGGTTCCGAATAGCGTCCAGTTGAGGAAGCTGTCGCACAGGAATTGCGCCTGGGATGGGCTGTCCTGGCGGGGCGGGCCGACGAGCGGCGCCAGGTAGCGCGACAGCTCGCCGCTGCGGTCGACGATGAGCGCCGCCGCCACCGAGGGAAACCAGACGGCGCCGCGCCACGTCTCGGCCTTCTTGATGCTGGACGCCGGGTCGAAGTGGAACTCCCCCCGCACCAGGTTGGCGAAGACGGCGGCGTGGATGCCAAACTCGTTGACGAAGAAGAGCGCGACAAGCGCGATCTGCTCCACCCAGGCGCGCGGGTCTACCGTGGGCAGCGCCTCGTCAGCAAAGAAGAGCAGGAACTCAATATCGGAGAACTCGTCACCCTCGCCGCGCGTGAACGAGCCGTACATCATAGCTGCCACCAGCCGCTCGTCCTGGCGGCACAGCGTCTTGACGCGCTCGATCATGTCAAGCTGGGGTAGCGCCGTCACGCGTCGCGCCTCGCCGTGGGCAAGGTGCGTAGCGGCGCGCCGCGCAGCGCCGCGCGTAGGGCGTCCTGGTCGCGCCAGGGGTATTCCGTCGTGCCGAAGCACATGCTCTGCTCGTGGCCCTTGCCGCACGTCATGACCATGTCGCCGGGTTGGGCGAGTTGGGTGGCCTGAAAGATGGCGTCGCCACGGTCGGCGACGCGGAACAAGGTCTCGCCTTCCACCTTGCCCTGCGCCTCGGCGGCCTGGACACTCTCGGCCATGATGCTTGCCAGGTCTTCGGTGCGTGGGTCCTCCGCCGTCACAATGACGATGTCGGCCAGCCGCCCCGCCACCTCCCCCATCAGGCGGCGCTTCTCGCGGTCGCGCAGCCCCGCCGAGCCGAAGACGACGATGACGCGGCCCTGGGTCATGGCGCGCGCCGCTTTGAGCGCCTGCTCCAACGCGTTGGGCGTGTGGGCGAAGTCGACCACAGCCAGGAAGTCCTGCCCCTCGTCGATAGCCTCCATGCGGCCGGAGATGCCCGTCACCGCCTGCACACCCTGCCGCATCGCCGCGTCCGACACACCCAGGGCATGCCCCACGGCAATCGCCGCCAGGATGTTGTGGACGTTGTAGAGGCCGAGCAGCGGCGAGGACACGGCGAAGGCGCCATTCGGCGTGTGGGCGGTGAAGCGCAGGCCGGCCGGCGTGGCGAGGACCTCGTCAGCCCAGATGTCCAGCGTCGCCGTCGGTGGCTGAGATGGCTCTGGCCTCATGTCGCGGAAGATCGGGTCGCTCTCCCCACGAGGCGTGTCGTCATCGCCACGCACGCCATAGCGCAACTGGCGGTCGGCAGGGATCGGGGCCAGGTACTCGATGGAGCTATCGTCCGCGTTGAGGACGGCGGTCTTGGGGAGGTCGGGGCGGGCGGGGGACTGGCCCAGCTTGCGGAACAGCTCCATCTTGGCTTGGCGGTAGGCCGCCAGCGAGCCGTGGAAGTCGAGGTGCTCGTGGGTGATGTTGGTGACGACGGCGATGTCGAAGTCGATGGCGTCGACGCGCTTCTGGGCCAGGCTATGCGAGGTCGTCTCCAGGACGACCACCTCCATCTCCGCCTGGACCATCTGGGCCAGGTAGCGCTGGAGGTCGGGCGCATCGGGCGTCGTGGTGTGGAAGCCCGTGTCCATCTCCTCGTCCCCGATGCGGGCGCTGACCGTCGTCACCGCCCCCACCTTCAAGCCCGCCGCGCGGAGGATGCTGTATGTCAGCGTCGCCGTCGTCGTCTTGCCATCGGTGCCGGTAATCCCAATCACCTTCAGTCGGCGGCCCGGGTAGCCGTAGAACGCCGCCGCCGTCCACGCCTGCGCCACGCGGCCGTCCTCGACCTGGACGTAGGGGAAGTCGGGCGGCAGCCAGCCCTGGGCGACAAGCTCCTGGGGCGTGCGCTCCCCGATGACCGCGACGGCGCCAGCCGCGATGGCCTGCGGGATGAAGGCGTGGCCATCGCGGTACGTCCCGCGCACAGTCATGAACACGTCCCCCGCCTGGGCCTTGTCCGCGTAGAGACAGATGCCTGAGATGGCCGTGCTGAGGTCGCCCTGTGTGGCGAGCGGGGTTAGGGTCTGGACCAGTTGGGAGAGGGAAGATGGCATGCGATGGCCTCGTTACGGGCGCTGTACCGATGAGGTGGCCGCAGATGCCTGCGACCGCTGCTCGATTCTAGCACCGCTCCGTGGGAATGCCAAAGGAGATTAGCGCTGCACTCTGCGAGGGTCATGCCGACGAAG
>CAZLBQ010000532.1:0-4318 GCA_964557745.1 uncultured Anaerolineales bacterium | reverse complement strand
AATGTACGGGTTCATGGTCGTCGGGTTAGCCATCTTCAAGTTGGCGCCGGCAATGCTCCATCCCGAGAACCTGTCGCCCCAAGACAGTGTGATTGTCAGCCTGCTCGGCACATTCGCGCTGTTGGCGGCGGTAGGGATCCGCTACCCACTCAAGATGCTGCCGCTGCTTTTCTTCGAGTTCGTCTGGAAGGTCGTCTGGGTTGTGGCTTTCGGGCTGCCCTTATTGCTTTCCGGTCAGCTGGCTCCGAACGTAAGCTTCGGGGGGACAGAAACGCTGATTAACTGTCTCCTGGGTATCGTGTTGGTTCCACTCGTGACGCCTTGGGGCTATGTGTTCAAACAGTACGTGAAGGCGCCCGGCGAGCCGTGGAGAAAGCAGACGACCTTGAGCGCTCCATACCGGCCTTCGTCTTCACCCTCCTAAGCGACAATGGGCAATCGGCCACGCAGCCGATTGCTCCATATTGGATAGTCACCTTGTCAATCATCAGATGTGATGATGCAGTCTCACCACATCAACTGGTATAGTGTGGTCGAAGAAATGGAACGCATGGAACGACCTGGAGAGTCATGAATACTCTGTCTTCCCCCCTCATGAGTGCCATCGTCATTGGCCTGGGCGCAACTCTCACTTTTGATCTTTGGGCGCTTTTTCTCCAGCAGGCCTTTAAGATGACTCCATCCAACATCTGTCTAGTCGGGCGCTGGCTTCGATACATGCCACAAGGCATCTTTAAGCATTCAAATATTGTAGCTGCTCCACGCAAGAGCGCAGAATGCCCGCTAGGCTGGATCGCCCACTACCTGATTGGCATTACGTTCACCATCGTTTTCGTTGCCTTAGTCGGCAATAACTGGCTGCAGCATCCGACACTGATTCCCGCCGTTGTCTTCGGGGTCGTCACGGTCTTGGCGCCATTCTCCATCCTACAACCTTCATTTGGACTCGGATTTGCCGCATCTAAGATGTCAAATCCCTTCGAGGCAAGACTTCGTAGTTTGATGAATCATACGGCGTTTGGTATCGGTCTTTACCTTTTTGCAGCGGCGCTCAACTGGTTGCTACAAGTCCATGCTTAACATGGGCGCTATCTTAGGAGGAAACCTCATGAAAGCGATTGTCTACACAACCTACGGATCACCGGATGTTCTTCACCTGAACGACATAGAAAAACCCATGCCCCAGGACAATGAAGTGCTGGTCAAAGTTCACGCGGCATCGGCCAATCCACTTGACTGGCATCTTATGCGCGCCGAGCCGTTCTTGGCTCGTTTAGAGAATGGGCTTCTAAAACCCAAAAATACGAAGCTCGGCGCTGATGTAGCAGGGCGCGTTGAAGCGGTTGGCAGACAGGTAACACAGTTTCAAGTCGGTGATGATGTATTTGGGGCCATCCCCATTAATGAGTTGGGCAGTTTTGCTGAGTATGTATGTGTTCATCAAGATACATTAGTCCTGAAACCGACCAAGATGACCTTCGAGCAAGCAGCAGCCGTCCCTATCGCGGCCCTTACCGCCTTGCAGGGCTTGCGCAACACAGGCCAGATTCGGCCAGGGCAAAAGGTTCTGATTAATGGCGCGTCTGGTGGAGTGGGTACATTTGCGGTGCAGATTGCCAAGTCGTTCGGGACTGAAGTAACGGGCGTATGCAGCACGCGGAATCTGGACATGGTACGCTCGATTGGCGCAGATCATGTCATTGATTACACGCAAACCGATTTCACCCGCAATGGACAGCACTATGACTTGATTTTCGATGCCGTGGGTAATCGTTCAGTTTCAGACCTTCAGCGGGCATTAAGCCCTAATGGAATCTGTGCCGTGGTCGGATTTACAAGCCTGCCCCTTATGTTCCAGGTTATAGTTCTGGGAGCATGGGTGTCAAAGACTGGGAGTAAGAAAATCAGGATAGTGGATACGGTGAAACCAGGCCAAAAGGATTTGTTCTTTATCAAGGCTCTGCTTGACGCCGGTAAGGTTGTCCCGGTGATTGATAGATGTTACCCGTTACACCAGGTTGCCGACGCTATTCGGTATCTGGAACAAGGGCGCGCGCGAGGCAAAGTCGTCATCACTGTGGATGGAGCCAAAGAATGACATGTGACATTGTGATGATGCCCCAGCGCACCGACACGAGCGCTGGCGAGGCTGTTCAGAAGCTTCCACGCCGCCGCAGGCGTGTCCTGGCCGCGCTCGCCCTGGGCGCCATCGTCGCCCTGCTCAGCGTGCTCGTCCGACCCAGCCCACCGTCACTCTCGACGATGGTCACCGGCGATACCGAGTTGGCGGCGCGAGCGCGGCCCCTCCTGCCGGGGGCGCTCGACCGGGTCAGCGTCGCCGTGGTGGATGGGACTACCGTCACCTACGCTCACTTCGGCGCGAACGAGCATACCGAGTACGAGATCGGCTCGCTCACCAAGACGTTTACTGCCTTGCTCTTTGCCGACGCGATCCGGCGCGGTGAGGTTACGGCCGACACGAAGCTCGGCGCGCTCCTGCCGCTCGACGGCGCGCCGGTCGCCGACGTGACGCTCGCCGAGCTTGCCAGCCACCGCGCTGGCCTCTCGGCGCAAGGCATGCAACGCGACGCTGCGCTCCCGTTTGCGCTGCGCTACCTCAGGCACAAGAACCCCTTCGTTCAGGACGCGGACGGATTGCTCGCTATCGCCCGCAAAGCCACGCTCACCAATCGCGGTGCCTTGGTCTACTCCAATCTCGGCGTCGCTTTGCTGGGGCAGGGCCTGGCAGCCGCTGCACACATGGACTATGCCCAGCTGGTTCAGGAGCGTCTCTTTATACCGCTCGGAATGGAGGCGAGTAGCCTCCCCCTGACGGCCGACAACTTAGCGAGCGATGCGCCCACCGGCTACAGCGCGTCGGGCATCGCGGAGGCGCCGTGGACCATCAATGGCTGGACGCCGGCGGGGGGCGCGCGCTCGACCGCTGCTGACATGGTCCGCTACGCGCAGGCGCTGCTCGATGGGGCGGCGCCTGGCATGGACGCGCTCACGCCGCGCTGGGAGTTCGGCGCACAGCAGATTGGCTATGTCTGGCAGACGCAGGACTACCAGGGCCACACGGTGACGTTCAAGAACGGCCTGACCGGGGGCTTCACGAGCAAAATCATCCTCGATCGCGCCCACCAGCGCGCGGTCATCGTCCTGTCGAACACAGCCGCCCAGGTGGACCTTGCCGCCAATAGCTTACTCGTAGGAGAACACGCATGGATACCCTCGCGGTAGCCCTTTTCCTCGGCGTTGTCGCCCTGTTTGTGCTTCGCGCATGGAGGACACACGGCCGGCTGTCGGCCCGCGACCGCTGGGGGTTAATCACCAGTTTTGCCGTGGCAAGCACAACATTCGTCATCGCACCGCTGCTGATTAACTGGGTGATGGCGCCCACGGCCATCTGGTTCATGGCCGTCGCGTTGCTCGCCGGCGGGGTGGTCGGCGCAGTGCTGCGCTGGCCGGAGCTAGCCTGGTTCGCCGGCGCGCACCCGACCCGGCGGTCGGTTGGTGTGGCCGTCACGCTAGTGGGCTGTGCGCTGATTATTGGCGTGGCCGTGCTCTGACTAAGCGCCAGAGGGTTCAACGCCGCTGCCACCGCTATTGGAGCGGCGCCAGAGTTTTGCCCGCTTTTGACCCTTTGGGGAGTATGCCTATAATCAATCCATGTCTACGCCGCTGTTAGTCACCAAACTCTATATTCCCCCACCCCGGCCTAATGTGGTCCTTCGCTCTCGCCTTGTCGAGCGGCTGAACGCGGGGCTGCACCGCAAACTGACCCTCATCTCGGCCCCGGCTGGCTTCGGCAAAACGACGCTGGTCAGCGAATGGGTGGCTGGTTGCGGACGACCTGCCGCATGGTTGTCGTTGGACGAAGGGGATAACGACCCCGTGCGCTTCCTGACTTACCTCGTCGCGGCTGTGCAGACCATCGCGGCTCATATTGGAGAAGGGGTGATGGGTGCGCTCCACTCCTCTCAGTCACCCGCAATCGAATCGGTTCTGACGACGCTGCTCAATGACATCACCACTCTTCCGGACAATTTTGTCCTCGTCCTCGACGACTACCACGTCATTGACGCCCCTCGGATTGACCAGACCCTCACCTTTCTACTTGAGCATATGCCGCCGCAGATGCGTGTGGTCATCACGACGCGCGAGGATCCCCCACTCCCCGTGGCTCGGTGGCGCGCCCGAGGCCAATTGACCGAACTGCGCGCCGCCGACTTGCGCTTTACCCCCGCCGAAGCCGCCGAGTTCCTCAACCACGCGATGGGTCTCAACCTCTCTGCGGAAGCTATCGCCACACTGG
>CAZLBQ010000531.1:0-4327 GCA_964557745.1 uncultured Anaerolineales bacterium | reverse complement strand
CCAACAGCACCGTGGCGCGCATGGCGCTGCTGCTGGCGGACCTGCCGGTGCCGGTGGCGGGCTGGACTGTCAACCGCTTGTGCGGGTCGGGGCTGGAGGCTGTCGTCCAGGCGGCGCGGGCCGTCAGGCTGGGCGAGGGCGAGCTGTTCGTGGCGGGCGGGGTCGAGAGTATGAGCCGCGCGCCGCTGGTGATGGGCAAGCCGGAGAGCGCCTACCCACGCGGCGAGCAGACGCTCTACGATACGACGCTGGGCTGGCGGTTTGTCAACCCGCGCCTGGCCGAGCGCTACTACCCGTACAGCATGGGCGAGACGGCGGAGAACGTGGCCGAGGCGTGGGGCATCGCACGCGCTGACCAGGATGCGTTCGCCCTGGCGAGCCAGCAGCGGGCGGCGGCGGCCATCCAGAGCGGGCGCTTCCGCGACGAGATTGTCCCGGTTGAGGTCCCGCAGGCGCGGGGGCCGGCGCGCGTCGTGGATACGGACGAGCATCCCCGCCCGGACACGACGGCCGAGGCGTTGGCGAAGCTGCGGCCGGCCTTTCGCCGCCACGCCGAGCGCGGGGACGCGGCCCAGGCGGGCGCGACGGTGACGGCGGGCAACTCGTCGGGCCTCAACGACGGGGCGGCGGCGCTGGTCGTGGCCGACGCCGGGTATGCCGAGGCCCACGGGCTGCCCGTCCTGGCGCGGGTCGTGAGCGCGGCGGTGGCGGGGGTGGACCCGGCCATCATGGGGGTCGGGCCGGTCCCGGCGACGCGCAAGGCGTTGGAGCGGGCGGGGCTGGCGGTGGCCGACGTGGCCCTGGTGGAACTCAACGAGGCGTTCGCGGCGCAGGGGCTGGCCGTGGCGCGGGACCTGGGGCTGGACCTGGCGCGGGTGAATGTCAACGGCGGGTCCATTGCGCTGGGGCACCCGCTGGGGTGCAGCGGAGCGCGCATCCTGACGACCCTGGTCCACGAGTTGCGGCGGCGCGGCGGGCGCTACGGCCTGGCGACGATGTGCATTGGGGTTGGGCAGGGCATCGCGCTGGTGGTCGAGAACCCTGGGGACCATTGACGATTGACGATTGACGATTGGGAGTAACCTTCTGCGCTGCCCGGCGTTTGTCCTCTAGACGCCCGAACCCCTGCGCCGCTAGAAAGCCTTGTCCTCCCATGCGCCGCGCCCTCCGTTGGAGCGCCGTCTGGATTCTGCTGTGCCTGGCCCTCGTCGCCCCCCTCGCCGCCGACGGTCCGCCCGACCGCCTGGACCCGGCGTTGCGGCTGCTGCTCGACGCGGGCGCGCAGGCCGTGGGGCCGGGGCTGGGCAAGGCGCTGGCGCTGCCAGGCGGTGGGCCGACGGCCCCCGTGTCCACGCTGGTCCTGCTGACACCGGGCGCGGCGGACGACTGGCTGCCCAAGGCGGCGACGCTGCGAGCGCGGGTGGGCGATGTGGCGGCCGTCTCCCTCCCCCTCGCCCAGGTCGCGGCGCTGGCCCAGGCGCCCCAGGTGCGCTACGTTCAGGCCGACCGCGCCGCCTTTCCCCTCAACGACCTCAGTGTGCCCGACACCGGCGCGCCCCTCGTCCACAGCCAGGGGGTGCGCGGGGAGGGCGTCATCGTCGGGCTGATTGACAGCGGCATCGACTGGACGCACCCCGACTTCGGCGACGAGCAGGGCGGGACGCGCATCAAGGCGCTGCTCGACCTGAGCGACCCGGGCGACCGCGACGGCGACGGCACGCTGGATGGGCCGGTCCTGGGCGGGACGCTGTACACGGCGGGCCAACTCAACGCGGCGCTCCAGGACAATGGGCTGGCGCTCCAGGGCGGCGGCGCGGCCATCCCCGACAACGACCCCAACGGCGTCTTCCTGCCGGTGCGCGTCGACGGCGAGGCGACGGTGCGCTCGCTGGCCGTGACGTTGCGCATCCGCCACCCGGACCGGACGGACCTGGTGGTGACGCTCATCACGCCGGGCGGGGCGTACCGCCCGCTGCTGCCCTACCACACGAGCCACCCGGGCGCGGACATCCGGGCGACGTTTGACGTGCCGGACTTCAACGGCCAGTCGGCGCGGGGGAGCTGGTGGCTGCACGTGGCGGACCTGGCGCCGGGGCAGGTGGGGCAGGTGGAGAGCTGGACGCTGCACCTGAACCAGGTGGTGCGCGAGGCGGACCGGCTGGGGCACGGGACGCACGTGGCCGGGACGGCGGCGGGCAACGGGCTGGGGACGGGCAACGGCGCGCCGGCCGGGACGTACGCGGGGATGGCGCCGCGCGCCGACCTGGTGGTGGTCAAGGCGACGCGGCAGGACGACGGGGCATTCTACGAGAGCGACCAGTTGACGGCGCTGGCGTTCATTGAGCGCTTCGCCACGCAGGCGGGGCAGCCGTTCGTGGTCAACCTGAGCCTGGGGACGCAGTTCGGGGCGCACGACGGGACGGCGGCCAGCGAGGTGGCGATTGACCAGGTGACGGCGGGCCGACCGGGGCGGGCGGTGGTCGTCGCGGCGGGGAACGATGGGGACGACGACATCCACGCTGGGGCGACGGTTGGGCCGGGTCAGACGGTGGACTTCGCCTTCGACGCGCCGGCGGGGTTCTTCCTGGCCCACGTCTGGTTCAGCGGGCAGGACCGGGTGCGCGTCGGGTTCCGCCAGCCGAGCGGGGCGCTGGGGCCGGGGGCGGCGCCAGGGCAGAGCCTGGGCTGTCGGATGGCGGAGGCGGGGGCGCGGGTGTGCGTCTACCTGGGCGGGCCGCACCCGCTCAACGGGGCGTATGACGCGCAGGTGTATTTCTACCTGGCGACAGCGGGGCGCTGGGCGGTGACGCTGCGGACGGAGAGCGCGCAGCCGGCGCGGGTGGACGCCTGGGCGGTGGCGTTGGGGACGCGCTGGACGTCGGGCGTGGAGGCGGGGCGGCGGCTGACCATCCCCGGCACGGCGCGCAACGCCCTCACGGTGGGGGCGTACACGACGCGCGAGAGCTGGCAGGGGGCGGACGGCCAGGTGTACGCGACGGGGGGACGGCTGGGCGAGCTAGCGCCGTTCTCGAGCGACGGCCCGACGCGAGACGGCCGCCTGAAGCCCGACCTGGCCGCGCCAGGGCAGGCGATTATCTCGACGCTGTCCACGGCGGCTAACCCGTCTCCCAGCGCGGTCGCGTCGGATGGGCGGCACGTGGTGAACCAGGGGACGAGCATGGCCGCGCCGCATGTGACGGGGGCGATTGCGCTGCTGTTCAGGGCCGACCCGACGTTGAGCACGGCGGGGCTGCGCTCGCTGCTGACGGTGTCGACGCGGCGCGACGGTCAGACGGGGCCGACGGCGAACCCGCGCTGGGGGGCCGGGCGGTTGAACGTGGCGGAGGCGCTGACGGTGCTGCGGCTGCCGCGCCCGTTCCAGACGTTCCTGCCGCTGATCTATGTGTACGGGACGCGCTAGAGGTGGCACACGGTTTGCTCTGCCATCGGTATGCGAACCCTGGACGTAGATTAGGCAGAAGGAGCGTACCGTATGGAGAGCCGAGCCAAGGCGTTGGGCCATCCGATCCACCCGATGTTGATTCCATTCCCGTTGGGCTTGCTGGCGACGTCGGTCATTTTTGACATCATCCACCTGATTTGGGGGAATACGAACCTGGCGCTGGCCGCGTTCTACATGATCCTGGCCGGTCTGGTCGGCGGGGTCGCGGCGGCGGTGTTTGGCCTGTGGGACTGGACGAATATCCCGAACGATACGCGGGCGAAGGTGGTCGGGATGTGGCACGGCCTGGGCAACCTGGTGGTGATGGGACTGTTTGCCATGAGCGCGCTGCTGCGCTGGGGCCAGCCGGGCTATGTGCCGGGCGGTGTGGCGCTGGGCCTGTCGGTGCTGGCCTTCCTGGTGGCCGGGGTGACGGGCTGGTTGGGCGGCGAGTTGGTGGACCGGCTGGGCGTCGGCGTGGACCGCGGGGCGAACCTGAACGCGCCGAACTCGCTGAGCGGGCGGCCGGCGGCGGAGACGGCGGGGTCGGAGGCGCCGTCGAGCGCGAAGTGAGACGGTGATGGGATGCGTCCCCCCCCTGTCCCTTCCCCCACGAGGGGGGCAGGGGGGAACGGGGGCCGGCCCCTGACGCTGCCGACGCTGCGGACGCTACTGTCATGGACGATTTCAGCACGATGGTACACGCGGTTCGTGAGGGACGGACCCGTGGCCCGAACACCACGACTAGCGGACGGCCGCTCCCTGCTCCCTGTCCCCTAGCCCCTAACCCCTAGCCCCTGGCCCCTGGCCCCTGTCCCCTAACCCCTAACCCCTGGCCCCCACGGTTCGTGAGGGAGGGACCCGTGGCCTGAACGCCACGGCTGG